>JAWOEV010000110.1:0-3190 GCA_046482565.1 Lentisphaeria bacterium
CCCCCAAAAACCTGAGCACTGAAAAGCAGGTGCGGGCAAAGTTGAAAAAAGTGACCGAAGAAATAACTCTTGACGGCGTAAGAGCCATGGGATATCGGTCGTGTAAAGACTTCATCGAGGAGTATGTTCAATGTTTTTCTTTAAACACGACTTGACAACTCAAACCACAGACCTGCAATATCGGGGTTAACTGCGACTGGGAACCGGCCTTTTGAATAGTATTCAATGTCTTGTATAATATTGTCTTGTAAACTGTTTCTCCGACTTCAATTTGACCGCTGAGGAGATGCCAGTAGATGTCTTCTCTGTTTTTATTTAAGTCCCTCATGTGTCGGGGCTTGGCATTGCCCGGTATAAGTATATTAACAATTGTGAAAAATCATGTCTTTTTTTAAACGTAGATTCAAAGATAAAAAAGAAGCGGCTCAGAGGCTGGCAACCGGACTCGGCGAAGAATCAAAACCGGGGGGTATGCCGTGCGAAGAACCGTCCCGATGCCATGGATTCCATGTAATGGTCAAGCCGATCGGGCCGCAATGTAATCTTCGCTGTAAATACTGTTTTTACCTGGAAAAGAAAGCGATGTTTCCTGCGGGCGAGGATTATGCCATGCCGGACGATGTTCTGGAAGCGCATGTTCAACGCTACATCAGGGCCTGCGCCGGTCCGGAAATCAATTTCGCCTGGCAGGGCGGTGAGCCCACGATGCTGGGGGTCGAATTCTTTAAGCGAGTTGTCGAGCTGCAGAACAAACATTCTGACGGACGTCCAGTAAGCAATTCTCTGCAGACCAATGGTGTGTTACTGGATGATGAATGGTGCGAGTTTTTTGCCAGGGAAGATTTCCTTGTGGGGCTCAGTATAGACGGCCCCCGGCGGATCCATGATCGGCATCGGGTAAAAGCGGATGGAAGCGGTAGTTTCGATGACGTTATGCGGGGATTAAAATGCCTCCAAAAACACGGTGTTGAATTTAATTCACTGACTTGCATCCCCCGGGCCAATGCGGGGCAGGGGCGCGATATCTACAAGTTTCTGCGCAACTGCGGCATAAAATATATGCAATTCATACCCATTGTCGAGCGGGCACCAGGCAGGCGGGCCGAAGATCTGCATTTTGACTTGGATGCGCCGCCGTACCTAGAGGAAGGGGTACGTAATCAGGACGTCATGTCATTTACGGTCGAGCCGGAGCAATACGGAAAATTCCTGATCGATATATTTAAGTACTGGATTCGGCGCGACGTCGGGAAAATATTCGTCAACCATTTTGACAATGCCTTGGCGGGGTGGGTCGGGCAGGAACCGGGGCTGTGTGTGTATGCCAAAGAATGCGGTAACGCGTTGGCCATGGAGCATAACGGCGACGTTTATACTTGTGACCACTTTGTGTATCCTGAATATTATCTGGGCAATGTTAAAACGGATTCTTACGACAGTATGATTATGAGTCCTCTGCAACGTGAATTCCGTAAAGCCAAAAGTGCAAGCCTGCCCGCTGATTGCCGTAACTGCAAATATTTACGGGCTTGTAACGGCGGGTGCCCGAAGCACCGATTTCTGGTTGACAGTCACGACGAACCCGGCCTGAATTATCTCTGTAAAGGCTTTAAAAAATTCTATGCATACGCCGATCCTTACCTTGCTCGGATGGCGGCGTTGCTCAAAGCCGGCCGGTCACCCGCGGAAATTATGAGAGAATAGGCAAGTATCTTGGCGTTTCCCTAACCCGAACATTGCAAATCTGTGCAATACTGTTGCTTCGTGCAAACACCGGGCTAACCTGCATTATTCAGGCTGAGGGAATTGTAACGACGGTACATCTGCCTGAAAGTTGCCGTTCCCCTGCGCAACCGAAGTCAGAGGATGCCTCGCAGTGACAATGCGGTCTAGACTATAGCCATGCCCTGTCTTGCGATTACCGGCACTACAGATGCATTTCCACAGATCCGGGAAAAAGGCAAAGAAATGGTGCTCGGGGCGGGACTCGAACCCGCATGGGTGTTACCCCACATGGCCCTCAACCATGCGCGTCTGCCAATTCCGCCACCCGAGCAGAGGATTACCGATTGGCAAAACTATAATTTAGTGTGGCAGTCGTCAAAATCAACTACGGATCGAGTAGATTGTGGTCGAAAAAAGAAAGCTTAGACCGGCCAGCAGCACAATCGTAGCGCCGCCGGGGAGATTGAAAGGGTATGAGATGGCCAGGCCCGTCATGGTGAAGAGGAGGGCGCAGAAAGTGCCTGCTACCATCATCGAAAACAACCCCCCCGTCCACTGCCGGGCAATGGCCGCCGGCAGTGTGAGTAGCGCGATAACCATGACGATACCGACAATCTGGACCAGTATTACTACGGTAAGCGCAATCAGACAAAGCAAGGTCAGGTAAAGGGTCTTAACCCGCGCGCCCTGCAGGCGGGCGAATTCTTCGTCAAAACAGACAGCCATGAAGCCCTTATAGCCCGTGAAGACAAGGCCGATTATAACCAGGTCAAGAACCAGTAAAAGTGTCACATCAAACTTAGTTACCATGTAGATATTACCGAACAGGTAGCTGAAAAGATTGACAGCATAGCCCGGTGTTCCGTAAATAAAAAGGATGCCTACAGACATTCCGGTTGCCCACAAGGCACCTATTACGGTATCTGAAAATGCCGGTTGCCGGAGTGTAATCCAGCCAATTATGAGAGCAAATATAAGCGCGGCCGGAACCGCCCCCCACATGGGATTGCCGCCGCAGAAATAGGCTATGCCCATGCCAGCCAGCACCGCGTGCGCGATCCCCCCGCTGATAAAAGACATCTGTTTTACGACAACATAGCTGCCGACGACTCCGCACGACAGGCTTGCCAGCAGTCCGGCCAGTATTGCGTTCTGCAGGAACGTATGGGTGCTTACAGCTTGCAGGAATTCATTCACTTGGGCGCTTCTCCGTTCCGGGGCTTCCCGTACGCATATGATGTTGATGAGCGATTATGTCAACCGGCGTTTCATAAACTGAGGCCAGCGTTTCACTGGATATTTCTTTTGTCGGATGGACGGCAAGTCTGCGGTTAAGGCAGGCAACGCGGTTGACTTGCGAAGTGATAAAACCGATATCGTGTGAGACCAAGGCTATTGTTACTTCTTGGTTGAGGCGTTGAAGGAGGTCGAAGAAATTCTCTTCGGCCCGGTAATCAATGCTGGC
>JAWOEV010000125.1:0-18110 GCA_046482565.1 Lentisphaeria bacterium
AAGATCATTATCTGCAATAAGAGAATGTATCATATAAGGGGATGCCCAGCATGCTGCAACGCCCACTATTTTTTTTCTTTCAGATGCCTGATAGAAGAACGAATCTCTTGACCTTGCAAAAGGAAGAAGATCTATTCCTTTTCTTTGGGCATAGGGAATCACATCTATCATAACGTCAAAGCTTAAGCATCTGTTGACTTGAATAGAGCTTCTTTTGTTGCAATGCAAGGACTTATGACACAAAATTTCTTAAAAATTTTGTTTTAGCCCGAATTTCGTGGAAATTCGGGCTAGTCGCAGATGATTGAGACCGGCCTCGCGGCGAAGGCCAAGATTTTACTGCTGACACCGACCCCTGATGTCACCCAGTCCCCCGCCTATGGAGGCGAAGATAAAAATCTTTTGGGCAATCACGCCGAGCAGATTCGGTCACTGGCGGGACAATATGAGAACGGTTTCCGCCGAAAAGACGAAAGATTGCCGAAAGAGACACGAACCCTACGGGTTGTGTATCTTCGCTTTGAGCCCCTTGGCATCAAGAAAAAATATAATTATATTAGGTGATTTTGTACCACTAACCACTAACCCTAAACTGGGAATAAACAGCATGGAAAATACAGTTGGAATTGGATTGATTGGGTGCGGCGGCCGACTCCGCGGGGTTGCCCGGCGGACATGCCGGCAGGATAAACGGCTGAAAATTACCGGCCTGTACGATAAGGATCCGGCGTCGATCGAAGCGACAAAAGAGTTTTTCGGCAAACCCGATTGCTATGCGCATGCGGAAGACACCCTGCCCGTTTTTGATTCGGCGGAAGCTCTGATTGCGGATCCGAATATCGACTGGGTAATGGTGGGGTCATGGAACAGTGTTCACCGCGAACACGTGGTGAGCGCATTTAAGGCTGGCAAGCATGTGTTCTGTGAAAAACCGCTGGCCACCACAATCGAAGACTGTGTTGCGATGAGCGAGGCCTGGAAGGCCAGCGGCAAACAGTTCGCTATCGGCTTCACCCTGCGTTTCTCGCCCCACTACCGGAAGATAAAAGAACTGCTGGATGATGGGATTGTCGGCGACATCATCAGTATGGAATTCAATGAAACCCTGGCCTTTAATCACGGCGGCTGGATTCATGACGACTGGCGTAGCTTCACCAAGTACGCCGGTACACACCTGCTCGAAAAATGTTGCCATGACATTGACTTGGTTAACTGGATGATCGGTAGCCGGACCGCCCGAGTCGCCTCCTTTGGCGGGCTGGACTTCTTTATCCCCTCTAACGAACACCATATGGACCGCTTGGGGACCAACGCCAAAGGGCAACAGGCATATATGGCTATGGGAAATCATAACCGGCCGAACAACGGCACTCGGGAAGCAAACCCCTTCATCACCGAGGGCAAGGACATTGTTGACAACCAAGTGGTGATCATGGAATACGAAAACGGGGTGCGGACCACCTTCCATACAAACTGTAACGCTGGCATACCGGAACGGCGGATGTATATCCTCGGCAGCGAAGGCGCAATCCGTGCCGACGTCCTGACCGGCACAATCGAGTCCAAGCGTATTGGCTTTGATACCGAAATCATCAACCACGGAACCGATTCCAGCGGCGGACACGGCGGCGGGGACGAGGTACTGGCAAAGGAAATCAAGGACTGCATGCTGAAGGGTGACGCCCCAGCCGCCGGGCTGGTCGACGGTCTGACCTCAGCCGTCACTTGTTTCGGCATCGACAAGGCCAACGACTGCGGTGAGGTTGTCGATATGGCACCGCTTTGGAAAAAGGCGGGAATTAATTGAAGCCGCTATCCAATTTTCGCAACTTGGGCTAGCGCCGGTCGGTATTTTGCGGCACCACGTCGCAGGTTTCCATGTACCATTGCATCAGGCGCTGGCGGAGTGTGTCGCGGATTTCGGCATATTGCGGATCATCGATCCGGTTGTCTTCTTCGCGCGGGTCCTGCTTCAGGTCATAGAGTTCGTCGGATTCATAGAGACGCTGGATGTACTTATGCGTCTTCGTCCGGCACATCGCTGCCTTCGTATGATACGGAGCGTCGTCGGTTTTTTGCAGTCTCAAGCGCGGCGAGTAAAGGCCCTCATCACGGCCAGCGCTGGTACTCTCGCACTCCATCGCCTGGGTTTCCCTGATTCGGCGTCCCCCCTCGCAGAACACTGCGTCGCGATGCTCATCCCTCTCGCCCGCCAGCAGCGGTAGCAGGCTTTTGCCAAAAGAATCGTATCCGGGGTCGATCCCGGTCAAGTCATAGACCGTGGCGGAGAAATCGATCAGTTCCACCAGCGCCTTCGAGACGCGCGGCTTGACCGGCGTTCCAGCCGGGGGCTTAATCAGGAACGGTACACGTGACAGGCAGTCTTCGAAGGTGTTCTGGGTTTTCTCGACGAGCCCGTAGTCGCCGGTATAATCGCCGTGATCCGCGAACAGGAATACGGCGCTGTCGTCGTACATGCAGTTATCGCGCAGGGCGTCGGTCAACATCCCGAACTGATGATCAAGCCGGGCGCACATCCCGTAATAGACCGCACGCAGTTCATTCCACCGTTCTTCGCTCCAGCCCTGCAGGTTCTGGTTCCGGCAGATGCCCTGGAGGATTGCGGGTTTGCCGCGCCAGCCTTCCGGATGCCGGGCGCGCCGCGGCAGCTTGTTCCGATCAATCAGGCTGTACCAGGGTTCCTCGACACAGTATGGCGGATGCGGGTAGTTAAGCGGCAGATAGACGCAAAGAGGCTTGTCACTGTCGTAACTGCGGATTCTGTCAATGGCACCCAGAACATTGGCCCAGTCAGCATCACAATAGATATCCTTATCGCGCTTATCGAGTTTTCCTTTGAAGAAGCTGAAAAAATTATCGCCGTCCACATCGCCGCGCCAGCCGGAACGATTGCTGTGATTGCCTTCCTGCGGCTCGTATCCCCAGCGGGCAAAGTCCTCGGCGGTGGCCTGGAAGCGCTCGTCGCAGTACGACTCGACCGGCTCCTGGCCGGGGGTTAAGTCGTTCTTGCCACCCCACCAGACATGATAACCGTTGTCCTTGAGAACTTTAAGGAGGTTAGGTTCGTTCCACTCGGGGTGTAGCATGTGATGCATCGTGCGATGACCGCGAACATGCGGGTACCAGCCGGTCATGAAACTACAGCGGCTCGGGGTACAGACCGTGTTCTGACAGAAGGAGTCGGCAAAGGATACCCCCTCCTCGCCTGCAAATCGGTCCAGGTTCGGCGTCACCGCCGCCGGATTGCCGACATGGCCAAGGACATCCCCGCGCCACTGGTCGGGATTGAAAATTATGATATGTGGTTTTTTTCTGGTGGTCATTTTGTTCTTTTTCGCAGAGTACCCGCCCGAACATACTCAAGGCATTATTCAATATTCAATATCGAAGCCGTTGGGCTGGAAGAGAGCGTTTAAAGAAGGGAGTGCCGGGGGGGATTCAGAAAGGTGGCTGAGGCTCCATTCCGCTCCCAGTTGACGCCGGGTCCAGACACTGAAGTCGAGGATATCGCCCAAGTCCCAGTGCGGCAAACCGTCAACGGCATTGCGTGCCAGGTGGGCGGGATCCCAACACGGCGCTGGTTCCAGCCCCCGGATATAGAGGGAGCCGGGAGCGAGGCGTTCTTTAATCTGGCGGATGATTTTTTTTCCGAGGTTGCGGGTGGCGTTGCTCTGCCAGCATGGACTGGTATCGCGTTCGCCGCGCAGATAGCGGGCCCGTGTAACGGCATGGCGGGCAGCGCCGGGCCAGGAAATCGCGGTTAAATCCAGGAGGCACGAATTACTCTCATCGTCCGCATTGAGGTTGTCGGCAACCAATCTGCCGTCATTGTCGAAGATCAACGGCGTATGACTGCCCGGCAGTTTTGGCGGATTCGGGAAGTTCGGGCCCTGCCATGCGGCGTACCATTTGAATCTGTACAGTTGCCGGCGAGGGGTGAAGGGTATGCAGGACATCACGGGTTCGCGAACCAGACGTATGCCGTTTTGGCCCAGCATAATTTTGAAGCTGCCGGACTCGGGCCCGTGTCCCAGCGCCAGATTCCAGCGCCAGATATCGTCGTCGGCACCGATTTCCAGCCGTGTTTTATCGGGGCGTTCAAAAACTAACGCCAGGGGGGGACGGTGCCAATGACCAACCATGATTTCGGCATTCGAACGGGGGGGATCCGGCAGTTCAAGCCAGCCGGGTTCTGCCCCGTCGCATATTTGTTGCGCGGGAGGATAGACATAGAGCCGCGCCCATTGACCGGGGAGGTTCATGCAGCCGATGCCGAGGTGACGTTTGAGTTCCAGAGCCCGCGGCCATTGCAGATCAAAAGCCACCCGCAAGTGGTTTTGGGCATAACGGCAAGTCTGTTTGAACTTAAGCGGTGTGCCAAACGGAAAGTGCCCTTGAGTCTCGATGACCGCGCTGCCCCCGCGGTGAAACACGCGTGACTTGTCCAGTACGGCGCTTTCCGCGGTTAGATCATCGACATAAAACGTACAGTTATCGGCCACTTCGTCGTTGCCGATCTTCAGGGTTTCGGGACCGGGGGCATTGCCCTCAGCGGAATGAACCGCGGCCCATGCCCCGCTGTCGGGCTGAATAATGGTTTGGATATCGTTTTCCTGAATCATTTCGCGGTCACTGAATTGGCGCAGTGGTCGAGCATTTCACGCAACTCCTGCAATCGGTCCGGGGAAGTCCGCGGTTCATTTCGCAATGCTTCGTCCGGGAGGTTATCACGCGGGACAAACGGCTGCAGAATATATGAATCTGCTCCCTTGATGAGTTTACCGATCGCCAGCATTTCGGCATCTGAATGTTTGCTTTCAATGACTGTGGTCCTGAATTCATGCTTGACCGGGCCCTTTTTTATCATCTCAATCGATTCTTTTATCTTATCGGTGTCGGCGAATCCCGCCAAAGATTTGTACTGTTCTAAACTGCATTTCACATCCATTGAGACAAAGTCAACCCTAGGCAAGGCTTTCTCCAAGACCCGGGGGCGTGAACCGTTGGTGTCGAGCTTGATATCGAAGTCGAATTTCCTGAAAAAGGCGATCAGCTCCAGCAATTGCTCGTCCCAAAGTGTGGGTTCGCCTCCGGATATAACGATGCCGGAAACCCAATCCGCCTTGAACTTACGGCAAGCGTTTTCCAGCTTTTCCCAGGGAAGGCCGCCTTTGCTTTCAGCCATGAGGGGGGCGTTATGGCAGAAGCCGCAGCGGAAATTGCAGCCGCTGGTAAACATTATCGATGCGAGATGACCGGGAAAATCGACCATAGTGGGCTTTTGCAGGTAGCCGTAAACCGGTGATTTTTCTGACTGCGACGTCGTAGTCATAGCGGGAGATAGACCTTGTTGTTTGTCATTCTGTCGGCGGTTGCGCCAATTTCCGGCGAAGTTCAAGGGCTCTTGTTTCTGCATCGGTCGCGGTAGGAACCCCTGATGCGGCGATTCGTTCATAAATACGCGCGGCATTTTTCAGATTTTCGCGACTGGGCGTGGTTGGCTGCAGAATCATTAGGCGGGCTGCGTCATACCCGCTTCTAGTGAAATAATGCCAGTCATTGGCGGTTTCCTGCTGCAAAGCAATTTCATGCCCATAGAACACATCAAGATATGTGTCGATTGCTTTTTCAATGTTTTCAGCTTTTTCATAGCACTTGGCCAACCTGTATCGGCTTTTGTCACTGAGCGGCGAGGAAGGGGGGATACTCTCGACTATTTTCGAATATTCAGCGATTGCCTTTTTGAGTATTTCCTGCCGTTTTTCCACCGCTTGAGCTTCATTGGCCAGCGAGTAATACATGTCACCGACTCGACCTGTCGCCCCGAGTTTAAGCTTGCTTGCTTGAGCGGTGGTCTCGGCCAGGCGGAAGGATTCTCTAGCTTTATCAAACTGTCCTTTCTCGGCCAGTATATCACCATACAGGATTAAAGCGCGGGCATGAATATCCGGCAAGGCATCTGCCTCATAGTCGGAGGTCAGTTGTTCGAGGAGTTTAATCGCCTGATTGCTGTTTTCCTGCCGTTTTGCGCAACGGGCGGCCTCGAAGAGTGCTATCTGCGCTTGGCTGGTATCCGGGTGGGTTGCTGCAGCCTGCAGGTAATATTCTTCGGCAGTTTCAAAGTCTTTCTGATTGGCGTAGTGACCCCCAGTCCAGATATAGACATCGGCACTCAGCGGCAGGCGTGAATACTTATCCAAAAAAACTTTGACATCCGCCAGGGCCTGTTCATTGTGCCCCTGCAGAAATTCGTAATGGATGCGCTGATAAAGGGCCTGGACGTAAAGGTCAGACTTCTGATGTTCGGAGATTAATGTCGCTAGGAATTCAAGCGCCAGTTTTACGTCGCCGTGCGCTTTGGCAGCGGCAAAACCCTCGAGCAGAGCTCGGGGGATGGCGGGATTGTCGGGAAAAGCCTCCGTGAAAGATTTGAATGCGGTAACAGCATCTTTATAATTGCCCGCTTTCTTGAGGGCGATACCGCGCTGGAGCAATGCCTCGGCGCGGAATTGGCTGTCCGGGTAGTTTTTCAAAAACTGAGCGTAGATAATGGCCGCATCGGAGAAGAGACCGGCCCGGGATCGGGCCTGCGCCTGCCGGAAGCGGGCCTCTTCCACGAATTCAGTCTGCGGATAATTATCGGCCAAATTTTGATAATACATGGCGGCAGCACCGTAATCGTCAGCGTCAGCGGCGGCGTTACCGGCCAGGAACAGAGCTTCTGCTTTCTGAGAATTTTCACCCCCCAATCGAGCGGCCGCGGCAAAGCTTGTCACGGCTTTCTCCGGTTTGTCCGCCTGCATGAGCGACCACCCCTGATTAAGATATGCACGGTAGCGTAACTCTTGCGGGGCGACATCTTTTCGTTCGGCGATATTCCCGAAATGCTGCGCCGCCTGGACAAACTTTTCGCTTTCACGCAAGACCTGAGCCAACTGAAACTCGACCTCGACTGCTTTGCGGCTTTCCGGGTAAACTTTCTTAAACCCTTGTATAGCTTCAACGGCCTGATCAATCTGCTCCTTTCGCATCAATGCCTGGACTTGATATAAACGCATTTTTATTTTGCCGCCTTTGTCTAGAGCGGCTGTTTCAGCGAGCGGGGCAAGTTCAGCGGCAAGATCATATTTTTCGGTTTCCAGCCCGGCGGAAACCAATTGCGAAAGCAGCATCCACCAGTCTCGGTCGGCACCCGGCGGCTGCTTGTCCTCTATCTCTCGAAATATCTTGAGGGCTTCAGTAACTTGACCTTCTCGGACATTTTGCAGGGCCTGGTATATCTGGAGTCGTAAGGTGGCCGTTTCGTCTTCGGACTCAATTCGGTTGGCTATTGCTTCCAGCATCTGCCCGGCTTGACGCGGCTTATCGCCGGCCAGGTACGCATAGACAATCTGAAAACGTGCCTCGCCCGCCTGATCAGCCAGCGGATAATCGGCAATCAAGCGCCGGAAAGCAGCAACTGCCTTGTCCCACTCTTGCCGTTTAATAAATGCATTACCTTTTAAAAACATGGCTTTTGCTTTTAAATCCGGAGCTTCAGCTGTCCGTATAAAAGCATCGGCGGCCCGGATGACAGCCTGGTTTTTTTCCTCGGCAAAGAGTAGCGCCAAGCGCCAGTATTCAAGAGGCTCAGCGTAATCAGAGGCTTTAACCCCGGGGGAATGCGCAGTATGATAAATCAAGGCTTGCCGGGCTTCGGTTGTTTTGCCCTGGCGTAAGCGGGTGCGCAGCAAGAGGACAGTGGCATCGGTAAAATCCGGTTCTTTAAAGTCAGTCGCCTCCCGGTATTTCAGAAAGAACCGATCCGCTGTTTCATAGATACCGTCATCGAGCGCAAGCAAACCTTTTTGGCGATAGGCATACCGCTGCGGAAACGGTTTTTCGGCGTCTTCCTCAGTTTCAGATCCTCGATTGGGGGGGGGATCTTCATCGGCCGTTTCCTGTGCGGTCACCGTCTGCAGCATTGCCCACGCCATAATTACGGCACCGGCCAGTATAACCGGGTTAATCCAGCTGATTCCGACCGCTGCGGAGCGGGATAAAAGATTTTGGGTGATTTCTTTATCTTTAGTGTACATAATGGAGAAACTTAATTTTGCCGTCTTTGTCGGTTGATTATTATACTTTACTTCTGGCATTTTGCATCTTTTTTCAGAGTTTCATTTTATGATAACGGTGATATAGTTTAAACTTTTTATATTCCCGATTCCCGGCCACAATACACGTGAGAATTTCAGCTTATGCCTCAATGTTATTACCGCCTTGAAGTTACACCTCAACCCGGGGCCGACGATCCGCGCGGCAACGGCGTTACCCGGCAGGCTCAGACTTTTCTGGGATTGCCGGTGGAGAAAGTCAACAGTCGCAATATTTATTCCCTGTTTGTGGATTGTGACAGCTCCCAGGCAGAAAAAATAGTGGCGGCCTTTGCCAATCCCGTAATCGAAAAAGGCAAAGTCGGAGAGTCGGTTCCTGAAAACGCTTTCGACTGGTTTATTACGGTTGGCTTCCGGCCGGGCGTGACCGACAACGTAGCGCGCAGTGCGCAATCTGCCATGAGCGATATTCTGCAGCGCTCTCTGGGGGAAGAGGAAGCCGTTTACACTTCCGTGGAATACTTTGTCAAAGGTGCCGATTTGGACCGGGGAATGGTCGAACATCTGGCCCGCGATCTTCTGGCTAATGAATTGATCCAGACCACGGTTGTTATGAGCAGTAAAGAATGGAAAGCAAACGGGGCCCCGGTCAATCATCCGGCGGTGGAAAGTGAGGGTGAGCCGACCACGGCAGTGATTAACCTAGCGGTTTCCGATGATGAACTCATGCGCATCAGCCGGGAGGGGACACTGGCTCTGACCCTCAAAGAGATGCAGACCGTTCAAAAATACTTCTTATCCGTGGCGGCAGAACGTGAGCAGGCCGGACTTCCCGCCAGCCCCACCGACCTTGAACTCGAGTGTATCGCCCAGACCTGGTCCGAACACTGCAAGCATAAAATCTTCAATGCACGGGTTGAGTATACGGATGAGCATGGCAACATTCAACACATAGAGTCGTGTTTCAAAGATTTTGTCAAACGAACCACGGATGAATTGGCCGATGAATTGGGCTGGCTGGTTTCGGTATTCCACGATAATGCTGGCGTGATTGAGTTTAACGACAAGGTTCATCTGGTTTATAAGGTAGAAACTCACAACAGCCCCACTGCGCTTGACCCCTACGGCGGTTCCATTACCGGAATTGTCGGCGTCAACCGTGACCCGATGGGTACAGGCCTCGGCGGTAACCTGCTGCTTAATGTCTGGGGATACTGCTTCGGCTCACCTTATACTGCAGAGGATGATGTCCCGGAAGGTCTTTTCCACCCGCGGCGTTTGCGGGATCAGGTTCACAAAGGGGTGATTGACGGCGGAAATCAGAGCGGCATTCCTTACACCGTGGGCTGGGAATACTTTGATCCTAGGTTTCTGGGCAAGCCTCTGGTTTACTGCGGTACGGTCGCGACACTCCCTCATAAAGTAGGAGATCGCCCCGCCCACGAAAAAGCGATTAACCCCGGCGATTATGTGGTGATGCTGGGCGGGCGAATCGGTAAGGACGGTATTCACGGCGCAACTTTCTCCAGTGAAGAGTTGCACGGCGAATCCCCCACCCAAGCAGTTCAGATTGGTGACCCCATCACCCAGCGCATGATGTCCGATTTTCTGATGGAGGCACGCGACAAGGGGCTTTACCGTTTTATCACGGATAACGGTGCCGGCGGACTGTCATCCAGCCTCGGCGAAATGTCAGAAATATCCAATGGTTGCGAGATAGAACTGGCCCATGCTCCGTTGAAATACGCCGGGTTGCAACCCTGGGAAATTTTCCTGTCCGAAGCGCAGGAGAGGATGAGTTTAGCTATTCAGCCTGAATGTATTGATGCGTTTCTGGAGCTGGCCAAAGAACGTGACGTGGAAGCCACGGTACTGGGTAAATTCACAGATACCGGTAAGCTACACGTTAAGTATAACGGCGAGACGGTGGCTTGGCTTGATGAAGATTTTCTGCATGACGGCCTCCCCAAGCTGGACCTTAAAGCGGTTTGGGAGCCCCCGACTCACGACGAGCCCGACTTCGAGTGTCCCGCCGATCTCAGTCGGTCGCTGATTGAGATGATTGGCCGCCTGAATATCTGTTCCGGCGAACAGAAAGCTCGGCAATATGATCATGAAGTTAAGGGGCTGTCAGTGATTAAACCCTATGTCGGGGTAAATCGTAACGTGCAAAGCGATGCAGCCGTCGCTATGGTGGAACCCCGGGGCACGGACGGCGTTATTGCCGCCGCGGGATATGCGCCGCGTTATTCAGATATCGATACTTATCACATGATGACCTCGGCGATTGATATTGCCGTGCGGCGCATCATTGCGGTCGGCGGGGGGCTTGGACATATTGCCGGGCTGGATAATTTCTGCTGGCCGGATCCGGTCGAAGGCCCTAAAAACCCCGACGGCGCCTACAAAATGGCCCAGCTGATCCGGGCCAATCAGGGGCTTTACGATGCCACCAAAGCCTTCAAAGTCCCGTGCATTTCCGGTAAAGACAGCATGAAGAACGACAGCACGATGGGCGGCCGCAAAATATCCATACCGCCAACGGTCTTGTTCTCAACCATTTCCCGCATGGAGGATGTCACCAAAGCGGTTACCCTGGATGCGAAGCGGGAGGGTGATCTGGTTTATGTAATCGGTCGGACCGCACCTGAACTGGGCGGCAGTGAATACTACGCCATGCATGATGCCGTCGGCAACGACGTGCCGCAGGTGGACACGCAGGTAGCCTTGGAAATTTATGAAAAAGTATCCCGGGCTACGGAGGCGGAATTGTGTCATTCGCTGCATACTCCGGTTTTCGGCGGCCTCGGAATCGGCTTTGCCAAAGTGGCAATCGGGGGGCATTTGGGACTCGAAATAAACCTGGACACTATCCCCGCCGATTCAGGAATGCGCCCCGATGAATTACTTTTCTCGGAATCCAACTCACGCTTCATTGCTACCGTGCCCCCGAACAAGGCGGTGGAATTTGAACAGCTTCTTGACGGGATTCCTTTTGCCCAGGTCGGCGAGGTCATGCTTGACCCCGTCCTCACGCTCTATCACCAAGACCGGGTTGTCGCGGAAATAAATATCGACGAACTGACCGAATCCTACAACGATACTTTGGGAAATCTCTAATGGTCAATATCGGAACAAACAGTGTAAAAGCCCTAGTGATAACCGGCTTCGGGCTTAACTGTGAAAAAGAAACCGCCTGCGCATTTGAGTCAGCGGGCGCCGTTGCCGAACAAATTCATCTGAATGACATCCTGGCCGGGCGCCGCTCGATGGATGAGTTCCGGATTTTAGCTTTTATCGGCGGCTTCTCATTCGGTGACCACATCGGGGCCGGTACCGTCTTTGCCAACCGGGTCAAGTGCCGTATGCGCGAGCAGTTGGAACAGTTCATGGACGACGGAAAGCTGATCATCGGCATCTGCAATGGTTTTCAGACCGTTACCCGCTTGGGATTGGTCCCCGCCGGTAAAGACCGGCCGTTTCAGCAGGAGGTCGCCATCGCTGAAAATACTCAGGGGGTTTTTCGTGACGACTGGGTGATGCTGCGTAATAACCCGGACAGTCCCTGTGTGTTCACCCGCGGCATTGAAATGATCCCCATGCCGGTGCGCCACGGCGAGGGCCGTTTTGTGACCAAGGACGAAAAAGCAATGGCGCAGTTGCAACAGGAAAATCTCATTACCATGCAATACGCAGACCCGGAATCCGGCGAACCAATCATGGAATTCCCGCACAACCCCAACGGTTCACAGAATGCCGTTGCCGGAATTTGTGACCGGACCGGACGCATCTTCGGCCTCATGCCCCACCCCGAAGCCTACCTTTCTCCTTACAACCATCCGCACTGGCAACGACAAAAGATTGACGGGGTTCTTCCAAAGCGCGGCCTCGGCCAGACTATCTTCGACAATGCCGTCTCTTTTGCCAAGCGCGAGCTTTAAAAAAAGTCTTTGCGGGTTTTGTTAGTTTTAAAAGCCACCCGCCTAGGCGGGGCATTACCGTCAACAGTTGTCAGTAGTGTAGCCGAGTCATCCGGACAATGTAGCCGAGTCATCTTGACTCGGAATTAGCCCGGTTTTTGCACGAAGCAACAGTGTTGCAGATTTGTTTTTCTCCGGGTTGCTTGGTCGAAAAACACCGTTAACTTTTTAAAAAAATTGTTTTTAGAAAAAAAACGGCCAATCAATAATATACTAACATACTATGAGACAAAATCTCAATCCTCCCTCCTCCCCCGTTACCATTGACGCCGGCCTGAACGACTGGCAAATCCTGCAACAGAATGAAAACGGGGTGGCCAGTATCACACTCCGCGGCACGTGGTGGACTGTCGCCCGGCGTAAAAGCCCCCAGGTTTTGGTGCGAATAGTCAACGAAGACGGGTTCAGTGCCATCAGCCGCACGCATGACTGGACCGCGGCCGAGACGCGCATAGATAAATCTCTTGAAGGCGAAGATGCCGGTAAACGCGGCAAGTGGGAACTCACTCTCCGTGACATCCCCTGCGGCGGTCCCTACCGCGTAGAAACTTCTATAAACAGCGCCGAGGATGCCTTGGAATGGCGGCGAGTCGGAGATACAATCCACTTTCTAGGGGTCGGTGATATCTGGCTCATCGCCGGTCAAAGCAACGCGGAAGGTTACGGGCGCAACCCCGTCAATGACCCGCCTGAAATCGGCATTCACCAGCTCAGCGTCAATGGCAAGTGGGAACTTGCCGTCCATGCCAACCGGCACCATCCGTGGCTGGCCTTTGCTAAAAATCTCAGGAAAGAGCTCGGCTACCCCATCGGCCTGATCCCCACCGCCGTCGGCGGCAGCCCGGTCTCGCGCTGGGATCCGCAACAGGACGGCGACCTGTTCGAAAACATGGAAGCGCGGGTCAAAGCTGCGGGCGGCAAACTCAAAGGCGCACTGTGGTATCAGGGAGAAAGTGATACCGGTCCGGACGATTTTCCACAGTATAAAACGCGCTTCAGCCACTTTTTAAGGGGACTGCGCGATCTTACCGGACAACCACAACTGCCAATCATCACTGTGCAGCTCAACCGCCATTTGAACGCCGAAAAAGGACGGGACTGGGACGCAATTCGTGAAGCCCAGCGGCAACTCAGCCACGAGCTCGATAATGTTTTCATCATATCCTGTTTTGAATCAGTCTTGTGCGACGGCGTACACAATGGTTCACTCGGCAACCTGCTCATCGCCCAGCGGACCGCCGACACCGCCCTCGGCGGAATTTACGGAAAAGACATCGCGTTCCGGCATCCGGAATGCGCCGAAGCACTGCAGGTGGAAGACAAAATTATTCAGCTGCGTTTTGCCAATGTTGTGACACGCCTTGATTATACCTGCGACCTAGAATACAGCTTCCCGTTCGCCGTGCGCGACGAACAAGGCGATATCCCCGTGGCCGGTTACAGTATTACCGATCCAGAAATTTTTCACATCGAACTGGAACGTCCACCGATTGGCCACACCATCGTCACCGGTGCCCCGGGGGCATGCCCGCCGCACGTCATCCCGAAAGATATCGATGGGTACCGGGGAATGCTGGGGTTCAGTATCAAGGTCGTGAAAAAACCATAGAAAGGACATACAAGTGCGAAACAAGCAACAGAAATTCCAGCTTATAATCGCGGCCATCGCCATTACCGCAGGCGCACTCGCCGTAACCTCGGCTTCAGCGAAACAAAACGTTCGTACGGTCACCTACTCCCCGCACGCCGATCGTATCGACTGCCACATGAACATGGGACCTACCGGGGCCAAGGCTTGGATGCGCGGGTATCGTTTCCAAGTGGTAAGCATCGATCAGGAATCGCCAGCGGACGGCAACCTGCGGCTCGGGGATGTCGTGGTCGCCGCCAACGGCACAACGTTCGGTCCCGACAACGACCCCCGAATCACACTGGGCAACGCAATCGGCAAGGCCGAAGCTACCGGAAAACCGCTTAAGCTTACCGTCTATCGCGATGGCGGAAAGAAAAAGGTCAAATTCGACCTTCCGGAAATCGGCGCGTTCGCCCCGACCTGGCCGGACAACTGTGACAAATCAAAAACAATTCTGGATGCCGCATGCCGTCAGTTGCTGAACGCGCAGCTACCCGAGGGTGAGGTCAAAACCGACGGGGCCATGGGGACCTATCTTACCGGTCTGCTGCTTTTAGCTTCGGATGACCCGAAATATCTCGACGGCGCCCGCCGCGCTGCGTACAAAACAGCCGGCATGAACCTCAAAGGAATGAGCTACAACAACTGGGCCCTGAGCTACGGCGGCTTGCTGCTGGCGGAGTACTACCTTGCGACAGGCGATGACTCCGTGCTCCCTAAATTGAGTGAAGTCGCTGACACCCTAACGAAAGGCCAGATGAAATGCGGTTCCTGGGGGCACAGCAGTCCAGGGGCGGGCTACGGAGCTTTGAATCAGCCGGGCATCGTCGGCGCCATCACTCTGGTGCTGGCTCAGGAATGCGGCATCGATGTAGATCGGGAAGCCGTGCAGAAGGCGCTGGCCTTTTTCGGCCGGTACGCGATGCTCGGCTGTGTACCGTACGGGGACCACGGCCCCGGCGGCGCCCCGGACAGCAACGGACGCAATGCTTCCGCCGCAGTCCTTATGCATCTGACGGGACAGGCGGACCGGGCGGCTGCATTCAGCCGCTCGGTCGCCATGAGCTACTGGATGCGTGAAGCCGGTCACACCGGTGGCTTTTTCTCCTTTCTGTGGGGCCCTCTCGGCGCCTCTCTGGCGGGCCGGGACAAACTGCAGACTTTTCTGGATTATCAACGCTGGTACTACAATCTCTGCCGCACTTGGGAAGGCGATCTTGTACTGCTCCCGTACCGTGAAGCGTTAACCCGCTTCGACCATTCCGGTTACATCTATTCCGGCGGGGATTTCACCTCCGGCGCGATGGGGCTGGTTTTTGCCCTCCCGCACAAGCATCTCCGGATTCTCGGCGCACCCCAGAGTGTTTTCAGCCCCGGCTCCAAACTCACCGGCGGGTTGTTGACCGCGCGTAAACACTATCTCGCCCGCGAATGGAAAGCCTGCGATAATGCCTTGGCAGCCATCGACCCAAGCACGCTGAAGACCAACAAGGAGAAACGCTGGTTCGAGCAACTCAAATCCGCTCGCGCTCTGATTAAAGCCTCAACCGAACGAACGCTTTTGGAGATCGGGAGCAATCTGGTCGAAGGTGCCGCGTATCGCGCCTCCGAACAGTACAAAGCACTCAAACGCCGTCTCGGCGACACCGCCGATGAACGCTTCACAAAAATGGACAAACGCTTTGACCAGGGAAGCGTCGCCTGGCATGTCCGCGAAGGGAAACAGTACTACGAGGCCTGGGACGGTCTGCGCGGCTTCGCCGTCAAAAGCTGGGTCCCCCAGGGGTCGCAGGCCAAACACCTGATCGAAGGCCTGCCCACCCTGCGCCAGCCGATCTGGGAACCACTGTCGCCCACCTCACAGATCAGCCCTCAGAAATGGCGCAGTCTGCTGCTCAAAGACGATCAGACTTTTCCAAAAGGATGGTATGAGAACGATTTCGATGACAGCAGATGGATCAGCTATGACGGACTGTTCCTGGCCAGTGACGCGGAGAAAGAAAAAACTTATCCGAAAGGTTCAGTCGCCGCACGGCGCCGGTTCACGGTCGAGAACCCGGCGGGCGCAAAGCTCCGGGTGCGCCTGCAAACGGTACGGCGCTCGGACACCCGGGTATATCTCAATGGTAAAGAGGTTGTTCGGGCTGTCCGCGGGCAGCGTGGCGGCTATGCCGCGATCGAATTGGACGAAGCTACCCTAGACCTCCTCAAGCCTGGCAAAAACCTGCTGGCGGTGACCTCCACAAAACAGGGCGGCGGGAACAGCCACCTCGATGTGGGGCTTGAAATCAACCGGAGACCGCTGGAAAAACGCACCCTCCCCGTCCGGCGGCCCGCGAAAATTTTTGCGACCGGCAAGCCTGAAATTGACAATACCCTGCGCGTCCATGAAACAAAGAACGAAATGAAGCAGAAACGGCAGGAATCCTACAATCAAAAGGACATCAACACCCTTCTGAAAGAACTAGAGGAACCAGTGGCCTACTACCGTAACCTGGCCGAAAACGCACTGGTAAAAAAAGGAACCCCGGGGATAACACGGGCAATCGAACTGGCCGACCATCCAGACTGGAAAGTCAGAAGTGCCGTCTGTAATATCGTCAACAAGGCATGGAAGAAATACCACAAGAAAGACGAAAGCAAAGCAATGGCGGTTCTCGAAGAACAGCTTCCCATGCTGACCAGGATGCTGGATGATGAGCATTTCTGGGTACGCACCAAAGCCGCTTCTGCGTTGGGCGAATTCGGCGAACAAGCTCAGCCAGCCGTTCCCAAGCTGCTCGAACTGGTTCAGGACCCTGATGAATGGGTCCGTACAGCCGCGGTGCAGACAATCCGAACCGTAAATACAAATCCCGCCGACGCAATCACCGCCGCCCTGAAAATCCTGAAAACCCCGGGCTCTGCCTACGGCGCACCGCGAACCGCCGTTGCACTGCTCGAAGAATTTCCGGAGGCGGGCCAAGGCCGGCTTGACGCCCTCCTCGCGCTTCTACGACATCCCCCGGAGGGCGGTGGTGGGCGTCTGCTGAACAAAGCCATGAAAATGGCCGCAGCGCTGGACCCGGACGGTGATCGGTTGATTCCCGTACTGATCGAAGCCGCCACCGACAAAACACATTACAGTCGGCAGCGCGGCAATCCCCGCGGTGAAGCAATCAAACTGCTCGGCAGCTACGGCGAAAAAGCCTCGGAGGCAGTGCCGGTTCTCAAGGAAATCCTGCGCTCCAAAGACAGCAAAAGTCAGCACCGTGCCGCGCAGGAAGCGCTCACCGCAATTACGGGTGAAGAGTTCGAAGCGGACGATGATTCAGAAGCGGATCAATCGTCTGAATAATCCAGCTCCCGTTAGATATAATGGAAAACTGTGATGATTGATGAACAATCCGGCGAATACTATGACTATACCGGGGCGATGAAGCCGGAACGCCCGTGGCTGCTGCCGTATCACCAGAGCCTTGTGTACAAGACCATGAACGCCAATAAGGACGCCGACGGTAGCCTGAAGGAAGTGCATCTTACATTCGAGCAGACGCTGGAAGTCATCGAGCGCTTTCATCACATGACGCTTGGCATGCCGCAAGTGGTCTATCTCACCGGCTGGCAGTTCAACGGGCATGATTCCAAGTACCCTTCGTGGACAGAAGTGAACCAAGCCCTGAAACGAATTGAAGATGACAAAGCCGAGGACAGCTTACGTTGGTTGATCCGCCAGGCGCGAAAGCGCTTCAACTGCCGCGTCAGCCTGCATCTGAACATGATGGACGCCTACCCGGAAAGCCCACTCTGGGATGAATATCTTGAGAAAGACATTGTCGCCAAAGACAAAGAGGGCAACCCGATCCCCACCCGCGAATGGAGCGGTATGATGGCCTACGCTCTCAGCTATACCCAGGAATGGAAGCTGGGCCTGGCCCAGAAACGTATTGATGACCTTATCAAGATGATTCCGGAACTGCTTTACAGCGGCACCATCCACATCGACGCCTTTCTCGGCGGCCGTAAGAACAACCAGAAAGGCCCCATCAGTCCTTACCTGGGGTACAGCAAGGAGGATGAAGCCCGGACTATGCGGAAAATCTACCGGTTCTGGCGCAACCGCGGGATTGATGTAACCTCGGAATGGGCTTACGGCATGCGCGAAGACCGCTTTGTTGGTTTGCAACCTTGGTGCTGGCATCAGGAAAACAAGGTTGCGGACCTGCCCGATGACCTCTACTGTTCAACCAAGTTCGTCGACTCCGACATGTGGCTCATTGAAGACCGCTTGAACCCGCCCAACGCCCGGGAAAAATTCTATCTCGAAGTGCTACCCTGGTACTACAAGAATAATTCCCGCGGAACCCTCGACCCGACGGCCATGATCGACGGGAACGACAT
>JAWOEV010000213.1:0-6720 GCA_046482565.1 Lentisphaeria bacterium
GCAGCTTCGGCGGATAAATCTGACTGCAATACTGTTGCTTCGTGCAAAAACCGGGCTAAGCGCCGGGGGGGGGGATGGCTTGTATCTACCTTTTTGTAAGGTACGGCCAACGCCACCCACCCCCTCCGGTGGCGGTACATTATTGTATCCATAAGTTGACTTTTAATACATTTATGTGTCAATCTAGCTTCGGAACCTTTGTGTTATAGTTTTGCTGGAAAAATATATATAATTAGATTGGAGGTATTTATATGTTTTTGATCTGAGTTGGCAATGGTTCAGCTATGCTTTATGCGTCCGTTGAGATGTAATAGTGATTTTTAACTCATGTAAAATAAATAAATAAAAGGAGAAAAGAACCATGGATTGTAAAGGTTTTTTTGAACTGGCGAAACAGTATAACGCGAAGATGGTTGACCTGAAATTTGTTGATCTCTTAGGTACTTGGCAGCATTGCTGTTATCCCATTGATACATGGGATGAAGAAACCTTTGAGGAAGGCCTCGGTTTTGACGGATCGTCAATTCGCGGTTGGCAGGACATCCACCAGTCCGACATGATCGCGATTCCCGACCTCGACACCGCGAAGCTCGATACATTTTTTGCCGAACCCACAATCAGCATACTGGCTGACATTAAAGATCCGGAAACCGGCGAAGACTACAGCCGCGATCCCCGTGACGTAGCCCGGAAAGGCCAGGCCTATCTTGAGGATCTCGGGATCGCGGATACGTGTTTTATCGGTCCGGAGCCGGAATTCTTCATTTTTGACGAAGTTCGGTACGAGCAGAACCAGCACACCGGCTTCTATAAGATTGATTCGGTTGAGGGTGCTTGGAACACGGCTCGTTTTGAAGAGCCGAACTTGGGATACAAGCCCGGTTTTAAGGGCGGATATTTCCCGGTCAGTCCCACGGATACCTACAGCGACCTGCGTGCGGAAATGACAGCCGAGCTACAGCGCGTCGGCATTGTCGTGGAGGCTCACCATCACGAAGTGGCCACTGCCGGACAGTCTGAAATAGACATGAAATACACGCCGTTAATGGAAATGGCTGACAAGTTCATGTGGTATAAATACATCATCAAGAACGTGGCCAAACGTCACGGCAAAACCGTGACATTCATGCCGAAACCTGTTTTTGACGACAATGGCAGTGGAATGCATTCGCATTTGTCCTTATGGAAAGATGGCAAACCGCTTTTTGCCGGTGACAAATATGCAGGACTCAGCGAGATGGGCCTGTGGGCGATAGGCGGCATTCTCAAGCATGCACCGGCCCTCCTTGCCTTCGCGGCACCGACCACTAACAGCTACCGGCGGTTGGTCCCCGGCTTTGAAGCCCCGGTCAACCTCGTGTATTCAGCCCGCAATCGGTCTGCGGCAGTACGGATTCCTATGTACTCAAAGAGCCCGAAAGCAAAACGGATTGAGTTCCGTTGTCCTGATGCCACTGCGAATGGGTATTTGGCCTGGACAGCGATGATGATGGCGGTCCTGGACGGGATTCAGAATAAAATTGATCCCGGCAAGGCGCTGGATGTTGATATTTATGAACTCAGCCAGAAAGAACTCTTGGAATACCCGCACACGCCGCCGACATTGGGCGCTGCTATAGATGCCCTTGAGGAAGATCATGACTTCCTGACAGCCGGCGGTGTTTTCACAAGCGATCTTGTGGATGCGTGGATTAATTGGAAGCGGACCGAAGAACTCGCACCGCTTGCCTTGCGGCCGCATCCGCATGAATTCAGCTTGTATTACGACTGCTGAATATATAGCTCGGTTGTTGCGCGAAGTAGCATCCGGGATAGAGGTCAGTTGCGGTTAAGCGATTGACCAAGAAGTTGTTTCATGGTTGGATTCCCGGGGGCGTTTGCGCTTCCTCGCGGAATCCAGCCTTTTTTTCACGCTGTCGGAAAACCGGATTATAGTAACGTATGAAAACAGACGTTGACCAATTCAGCACCGGAATGTCCGGACTTGATCAGGCTTTGTGCGGTTTGCAGGCTGGTGACAACGTCGTGTTTCAAGTTGACCGCGCAAAGGACTATGATCATTTTGTCACCCCCTTCTGCAAGCGGGTCGTTGCTGACAACAAACACCTTACCTACTTCCGGTTTGCGAAGCACAGCCCCCTGATGCATCCGAATGATAATGTGGAAATAGTTGAACTTTTTCCTGATAGGGGTTTTGAGCGCTTTTTAAGCAATATTCTTGATGTTATTGAAGCGAATGGCTCTGGGGCCTGTTACGTTTTCGACTCACTTTCGGAATTGGCCGTGGACTGGTATAGCGACCGCATGCTCGCCAATTTCTTTATGATCGCGTGTCCGTACCTGTACCAACTTGACACGATAGCTTACTTCTCTCTTCTTAAGCATCGGCATTCATCCCATGCTATTGATGCGATCACAAATACCGCCCAGGTGATCCTGGTCACTCATCGTACAAACGACCGGATGTACCTGCAGCCTGTCAAAGTTTCAGGGCGGCATTCGCCGACTTTGTACATGCTTCACGAGCAAAAGGGTGATCAATTTACTCCGGTTACCAACAGTACTGTTATATCCGAAATCTTCAGTCAAGTTCCCCAGCCGTGGCTGGATTTTACAATTTACCGGCAGGGGGTCTGGGCCCGAACCTACAGTCGTGCGCAAGAAGTCTATCGTTCGGCAGTTTTTGGCGAGATGAGTGATGATCCGGAAGCCACGGCGTATTTTGAACGCATGTTGCGGATGGCGGTGACCCGGGACGAACGCCTGCTGACACTTTGCCGACAATATTTCGGTCTCAGTGATATGATCGATATTTTTCATCGCATGATCGGTACCGGTTTGATTGGCGGTAAATCTTTGGGAATGTTGCTTGCGCGGGCTGTTCTGCGCAAAGACCACCCCGTTACAGCTGGAAAATTGGAGGCCCACGATTCCTTCTTTTTAGGTTCGGATTTGTTCTACACCTACATCGTTACAAACGGCTGCTGGTGGCTGTGTCGGCGCAAGGGCTCGCTGGACGAACTCCTGCAACGCTCAGAAGAGGCGCAAAGGAAAATAATGAAGGGGCATTTTCCGGAATATATTCTGCACCAGTTCACTGAAATGCTGACTTATTTCGGACAGTCACCGATCATCGTAAGGTCAAGCAGCTTGCTTGAAGATAATTACGGGAACGCGTTTTCCGGTAAGTACGAAAGCGTTTTTTGCACGAATCAGGGAACCCTGTCACAGCGTCTTGAAGAATTTGTCCAAGCTGTTCGGGTCGTATATTGCAGCGCCATGAGTCGCGACGCCTTGATTTACCGGGAGCATCGCGGTTTGCTTGAGCAGGATGAACAGATGGCGTTGCTGGTGCAGCGTGTGTCCGGTGGCCTTGAAAACTCCTATTACTTTCCGCAGGTTGCCGGGGTCGGTTTTTCCTTCAATCCCTACGTATGGGATCCGGATATTGATCCGAAAGCTGGACTTTTACGAATGGTTTTCGGGTTGGGAACACGCGCGGTGGATCGCACTGAGGACGATTATACTCGCATTGTCGCACTGAATGTTCCAGACAAACGCCCCCAGGAAGGTGAAGACCGATACAAGTACGTTCAGCATAACGTCGATATCCTGGATTTACAAAAGAACTGCCTTACAGTCAAGCCTTTTGATGAGGTCAGAAAAGGACAGTCATCCATTCCCCTTGACCTGTTTACTTCACAAGATACAGAGGTGGTGCGCAGAGCTCGCCAGGCGGGAAAAAAAATTGATGCGCCTTACTTCCTCACATTTGAAAAACTCCTGACCGCAACTGAGTTTACAAAAGACATGCGTACCGTTCTGGCAACCCTTCAGGATGCGTATGACTATCCCGTTGATATCGAATTTACGGCAAACTTTCTGCCTGATGGGACCTACCGTATTAACCTTTTGCAGTGTCGTCCTTTCCAGGTCAAGCTGAGGGGCAACATTGCCTGTAAAAGCATAGGAGATGTGCCGGAAGGCTCACTGCTTCTTAAGACAACCGGACCGGTAATCGGCGAGAGCGCCATTTTCAACGTTGACAGAATCATTTTTGTGGTGCCTGAGCAGTATGCCAAGCTTAGCGACCAAAGTCGTTATTCTGTAGCCCGCCTTGTTGGCAGGCTCTGTCGCCGCTCAGAAGGAATCAGTACGATCATGCTTATCGGCCCCGGCCGGTGGGGTACATCGACTCCGTCACTGGGCGTTCCTGTCGCTTTTTCCGAAATACGAGAAGCGTCAATAATTTGTGAATTGGAACTTATGCATGGCGGACTTGTTCCCGACATATCGCTCGGTACGCATTTTTTCAATGATCTTGTCGAACTCGACATGAATTATATAGCTGTACGACCTGAGATTGAAGGCAATATTTTCAAACAAAGCTTTTTCGAGCAGAATGACAGTCGGCCACCCGAAATGCTACCGGACGCAGAGGACTTTGAGGCCGCCGTCCGCGTACTGGAACCGACCGTCGGTGGCTCGGCCTTCAGATTGCAATGCGACACCATGAATCAGACCGCGATCTGTTATTTAAAAACGACCGATGAATGAGGATTTACTGGAGTTATAATACGATGCAGAAGGATACTGTGGACCAACATAGAATGTTATATCAAAGGGCCTTTAAAACGGATAATGCAGCTGGATTGCCCCGGGCTGTCGGTTTGTACGACCCTGCTTTCGAGCACGACAGTTGTGGTGTCGGTTTTGTGGCCCGCATGGAAGAGGATCCTACTCATGAAGTAGTCGAAAAAGCGGTTGAAGTTTTAGTTAATCTTGAACATCGCGGTGCGGTCGGCGGTGACAAAGCCACTGGTGACGGGGCGGGGCTTCTGGCTCAGTTGCCGCACGAGTTCATGATGACAGTCTGTGAAAAAGAGGGTATCAATGTCCCCGCGGTAGGTGAATACGGCGTAGGAATGATTTTTCTGCCGCAGGACAAAGGTCGGGCGGAGCGTTGTATGCAGGCTCTCGAGCAGGTCATTGAAAGCGAAGGTGCCGCGGTGCTCGGCTGGCGGGATGTGCCGACGGATACCAGTGATATCGGTGAATTTGCGCGGGAAACTGAGCCACAATTCAAGCAGGTGGTCGTTGGTTGCGGAGCAATCCCCGTCGCCGGCTTCGAGCGCAAGCTTTACGTGATTCGGCGCCTAGTTGAAAAGCAGATCGAAGCCTGGGACGATGCTGATTACAGCCAGTTTTATGTCGGTAGCCTGTCAACGCGCACCATTGTTTACAAGGGGATGCTGACCGGTACTCAATTGCTCAAAGTTTTCCCCGACCTGACCGACCGCCGGTTCAAGGCTCGTTTTGCAATTGTCCACCAGCGCTACAGTACGAACACGCTACCGGCCTGGAAACTGGCCCAGCCGTTCAGAATGGTTGCTCATAACGGTGAGATCAATACGCTACGTGGCAACATCACCCGTATGCGTTCACGCGAAGCGCATTTGCAAACCGAGCTGTTCGGTGCGGACATTGAAAAACTGAAACCCATCATTACGGAGGGGGGCAGTGACTCGGCGTCCTTTGACTCGGCTCTCGAACTGCTTACGTCAGCCGGACGTTCATTGCCGCATTCGGCGATGATGATGGTGCCGCAGGCCTGGGGTGAAAAATTTCATATGAGCCGTGATCTCCGGGCATTCTATGATTACCACAGTGCGGTCATGGAGCCGTGGGACGGCCCAGCCGCGCTAGTGTTTACTGACGGTCGCTATATAGGCGCTACTCTGGATCGCAATGGCCTGCGGCCAGCGCGGTATGCGGTTACTGATGACGGTTTTCTGGTTTTGGCTTCCGAAACCGGAGTGCTCGACCTGCCGCCCGACAAGGTTTATCGGCGTGGTCGCCTGCAACCCGGGCGCATGCTACTGGTTGATCTTGAAGAACAGCGAATAGTTCCGGATCGTGAAATAAAGGGGCGTATATCACGTCGCAAGCCCTACCGCCGCTGGGTGGAAGACAATCGGATTGAGTTGCGCGGCCTGCTTGAAGCCTCGAATATCCCGCCGATGCCGGAGAAGGAACTGCGCCGGGCTCAGCATACTTTCGGATACACCCGTGAAGAACTTAAAATGATCCTGGACCCGATGGCTTCCAACGGCCAGGAGCCGATTGGTTCAATGGGGAATGATGAGCCGCTTTCGGTTCTGGCTAAGCAGCCGCAATTGCTTTATACCTATTTCAAACAGCTTTTTGCGCAGGTAACCAATCCGCCTATTGATCCACTGCGTGAAGAGTTGGTAATGTCGCTTATGAGCTATGTTGGGCGTGAGCGCAATCTTCTGGAAGAATCCCCCGAGCACTGCCGACAGCTTAAGCTTCACCATCCCATTCTGACCCCGGAAGACATTGATAAAATACGGCGTTCGGAAAATCCCGATGTCGCCGCTGTCAAACTTGATATGCTATTTCCGGCTAACAGTGACGGTGCGGCCTTGAAAAGCGCTTTGGACTCGCTCTTTGCCGAGGCGGAACATGCCACCAAAGAAGGCGCGACTCTTATAATTCTTTCTGACCGCAAAATCTATCGTAATTATGCGCCGATCCCGGCGTACAAACCTCGCACTACAAACAAACCTCCAAAAGCCCGCTTGAGCGGGCGTAAGGAGCTACCATAGGTAGTCCAGGTAGCGTAGGGCCTTGAGCCCTACGCGCGGGCGGTGGGACGGCCCCCACACAAAGCGACGATGACTTTCCGCTTCACGACAC
>JAWOEV010000221.1:0-14626 GCA_046482565.1 Lentisphaeria bacterium
GGCAAAGATGCCGGTCTTTACCATGTGTATCTCGGCAACGCCCCTGAAATAGGCCGGGAGGATACATGCTGCCACTTCTGCAGCGCTGTTCTGGTAAAACGCCATGCATATGAAGTGCAAGTGAGAGTCGAGCCCGGAACCGGTAAATGTCCGTCTTGCGGAACCCGGGTTTATGGGTTATATTAATGCGGATAAGCTGAGGATCACCGTATAAGGAGCAGTGCCATTAAAGAAAAACTGATGATATTAGGGCGGATGGTGAAGTTTTCCCATACCGTTTTTGCCTTGCCCTTCGCGCTTTCCGCGGTTGTACTCGCCTGGCCCGGGCATGATGTCACATGGCTGGATGTGGTGTTTATCCTCACTGCCATGGTGGGGGCACGGTCCGCTGCAATGGGGTTTAACAGGCTTGCGGACGCGGAAATCGACAAAAAAAATCCAAGGACATCCGGCAGGGAGATTCCTTCCGGTGCGTTGTCCAGGACAGGGGTTGCGGTTTTCGTGTTCGTGTCCGGCACCGTTTTTGTTCTTTCCGCAGCAATGCTCTCCAGGCTTTGTCTGTTCCTGTCGCTGCCGGTACTGTTGTTTCTGTTTTTCTACTCGTATACCAAACGGTTTACAAAGTACTGCCATATATATCTTGGAATTGCCATTGCCCTTGCACCTGCAGGGGCCTGGATCGCTGTCAGCGGCTCCCTTTCCTGGAGCGCGGTTTTTCTCAGCCTTGCCTTGATGACTTACATATCAGGTTTTGATATTCTGTACGGATGCCAGGATATAGAGTTTGACAGGGCCGAGGGACTTTGCTCCATTCCTGCGGAACTCGGCGTGCACAAAGCCATGGTGCTGTCTTCCGTGCTTCATGCTCTGACAATCCTGTTCCTTTTATTAATGCACATCGTGTACGGGATGCATCCGGTTTTTTATATATTAGACGGGACAAACTGCTAATATTTCGACTCCGTCGAAAGGTTTTGGTTGAACTATTAAATTCGTAAAAATGGGTAAGTGTGCCTTTTCGAAGAAACGGCACACTGTAATAAAACAGCAAAACCAGCCTTCATTGTCTCCCATTTTGCCTGCGAAACAATAAAATGATAATCCTTCAGCTGAAGGATCGGGCCGGACACCTTTGCCGCCAAATTAGAACGCTAAGCCCGAGAGGAGCCACCGGCGCTCCTCAATCCGCCTCAGGCGGAGGCCTGAGACCTTTTAGCAGGGCGTCTAGTTACATAAATTCGCGCAATATGACGTGAGTTTTTCGGAGGCAACCGGGTTAATTATAAGATCAGACTACTACGTACTAGAGTTTGCAGGCAACACACCTACAACTACAAATATCGTTTCGGAAGTGCAGTATTCAAGGCGCAAAAGCAAACACCATGTGAAAAACATCGCAACCATGCCCGGGCTTATATGAAACACCGGATAACGATTACGGGCGACGAGTACGGATCACGAAGGAGCCCACCGTAATCGTCAATCGTAATCCTCGCCCGTAATTGTCAACCGGCGCGGTTGGCGGTGGGCCGTAGAGCGCGGATCGCGCCGGGGCCACGCTGCAGGAAAGCCGACGGGGACGTCGGCTCCATGTAGCTCCGGCGTCCCCGCCGGAGTTTGACAACGGGCGGTTGCGTGCCGATTGCGCCGGGGCCACGCTGCAGGAAAGCCGACGGGGACGTCGGCTCCACGTAGCTCCGGCGTCAACCGGCGCGGTTGGCGCTGTTGCACTTAACTGAACGAGAATTTTGAATGAAACTCCGCGGGCAAAACATGATTCATAATTGCCAACGCGGATGACGACGGCAGCGATAACGACAACAAGCTGGACTCTTTAGCCCAAGTTTCGCAACTTGGGCTATAAGTCGTTGCTCGCAACGACCGGTTTTCTTGTGGCACTACATAGCTAAAAAGAAGCTGCTTTTGTTGCAATCAATGATTTATGACACAAAATTTCTCAAAAATTTTCTTTTACCCCGAATTTCTGCGAAAGTCGGGCTAGGAAAAAAGTATCCCGAAGGGGGGGAGTGCAGGACTCGGCGAGTCCGCACCTACAGTAGGGGCAGCCTCGCCGAGGCGCCCCTCTCGCCCAGGCTCATAACTCCGCCGGATAGGGGGGGCAAGCTTAAATCATTTGCATTATCAGTCATCTATGTATATTAATACATATGAACTTTAACGCCTTGCTAAAACTAATCGGGAAACGCCCCTGGTTCGACCTGGCTACCGTCGTGCAAATTGCGGATGAACCGCGGGAACAACTGCAAACCCAGTTGTATCGCTGGTGCAGGGCCGGAAAACTGTTGCCCTTGCGCCGCGGGATGTACGCCTTTGCCGAGGAATACCGGCGTGTGAGCATCGCCCCGGCAGAATTGGCCAACGATCTCTATTCACCGTCCTACCTGAGCCTTCAATGGGCGCTATCCTACTACGGGCTGATTCCAGAAAAAGCCGTGACGTTCACGTCTGTCACCACCCGGCAGACCAAGCGGTTTCGCAACGACTTCGGCATGTTCACCTATCGTCACCTCAAGCCCGATGTCTTTTTTGGGGCTCAAGCCCTCAGGATGAACGGACATGATGTACGAATCGCCAAGCCCGAAAAGGCCTTGCTCGATCTTTGGTATCTGGAGCCCGGCAACTGGAGCCGCGAACGCATGGCGGAAATGCGCTTTCAAAACATGGACATTCTGGACTTGAAGTGTCTTGCGGAGTTCGCGCTTCGCTGGGCTTCACCCAAGCTTGACAAAGCAGTTCGTGCATTCGTACAGAATACGGCGGAGGAAATGGAGGGAACCGTGGAACTATGAAGGATGAAGTACTGGCCCTGGTCGCTGACACCTCGAACCCGGCGCAAAAACTGAATCTCCTGCGCGAGTTTGTGCAGGCCCTAATTTTGCGTTCACTGCATGAAAGTGAGGCCTTTGTCAATCTTGCCTTTGTCGGCGGCACGGCACTCCGCTTTGTCTATGCCTTGCCGCGTTTTTCCGAAGACCTGGACTTCTCGCTGCATAAAAAAGGGGGGTACACACCGGAAGCATGGATGAAAAAAGTAAAGCGTGACTTGGCGCTCGCCGGTTTCAACGTACGGATCACGTGGAACGACAAGACGGTTGTCCACAAGGCCTGGATCAGGATTGCCGACCTAATGCATGAAGCAGGTCTCGCGGGTGTGCCCCAGCAGAACCTCTCGATCAAACTTGAAATCGACACCCTTCCACCGCCGGGGCATGTTTCAGAACGTTCGATCATTACCCGCCACCGCCTCCTCGCCCTGCACCATTACGACTTGCCGTCGCTTATGTCGGGCAAGCTTCATGCTCTTCTCACCCGCAAGTATCCCAAAGGGCGGGACTGGTACGACCTGGTCTGGTACCGCGGACGACGGCCGCCGGTCGCGCCAAACCTGGTCCTACTGCAAAACGCCTTGAATCAGACGGAAGAAGAAGGTGCCTGCGAAGCAGCGAACTGGAAGCACACCTTGCGTGATCGTATCGAAAATCTGGACGACCGGCAACTCGTTGCCGATGTGCAGCCATTCCTCGAACATCCCGAAGAGGCCGAACTGCTCCGAACCGAGCACGTACTTTCAGTACTCTAATGGCCTCCTCTGGCGGAGCGCCGGTTTGCGCCGGGGCAACGTTGCAGGGAAGCCGACGAGACGTCGGCTCTACGTAGCTCCGGCGTCCCCGCCGGAGTTTGACGGTGGGCGGTAGAGCGCCGATTGCGCCGGGGCAACGTTGCAGGGAAGCCGACGAGACGTCGGCTCCACGTAGCTCCGGCGTCAACCGGCGCGGTTAGCGGTGTTGCACTTGACTGAACGAGAATTCTGAATTTTGAATGAAACTCCGCGGGCAAAACATGATTCATAATTGCCAACGCGGATGACGACGGCAGCGATAACGACAACAAGCTGGACTCTTTAGCCCAAGTTTCAAAAATTTTGTTTTAGCCTGAATTTCTGCGAAAGTCGGGCTAGGCAAACGGGAATATCGGAGCGTGTAAATGCTCAGTCAGCTTCTCCTATTCGTGTTTGTTCCGCGGGACAGCTCCACGCGGCACCTGTTGCATGAAACAGCTCTTCGTTTTCGAAGGCTGTACGCATAATTTCGTCTAGGCCGGGGAGGATGGTTTGCACCGCGCCGTTGTCCCAAGGGATCGACTCGCCATCGACGGGGTGAATAGTACAGGCCCGATGGAGTGCATCCACGACCATGGTCTGGCGGGCGGCCAGGTCGAGGTCGCAGTAGAATGATGAGCCGCCCCGGATCGCATCCAGCACCGCTTCCATCATCTCGGTGCGCTCCGCGTTTCCGCCGCCACTTTCGAATTCTAAAGTCTCACCGGCCGCCGTCCTGATCTGAACCCCCTGATGAGTCATGCTGAGCTGCCCGCGTGTACCCCGAACGATTATCTTGGGGTTGACATGGCTTCTGTCAGCATGGGTGGGGTAGAAGCAGATCGGCACGCCCGTATCGGTTTCGATCCGCATACAGGCCGTATCGGGACTCTCGATCGGATTGACCCGATACAGCTCGGCCTCGACCGAGACCGGCCTGGCCGCCTGGCGTTCGGCGGTACCGGCGAGAAAAAGCATCATCATCAACTCGTGCGCGACGGCATTGTTGTAGGGCGAATCGTTAACCGCGGCGTCACCTACTGTCAAGCGTCCAGCCCAGCCATTACGTTCGTAGTAGGCGTGATCGCGCGGCCAGATGACCATGCACTTGATCATTTCAATGTCACCGATCAAGCCATTGAGAAGGCGTCGTTTGGCGGGCATTGTCGAGGGGGCGTACATATGCTGATAGCCCACGGCCACTGTTTTACCGGCCTGCTCTGCCGCCTGCTGCATGAGTTTTGCGTCGGCCAGGCACCCCGCCACCGGCTTCTCGACCAGCACGTTCATTCCCGCGCCCAGCGCCGCCACCGTCATCGGGCGATGCAGTGGGGTTCCCGTGGGTATCATGCAGAGATCCGCCGAGCCAGAAAGTTCGTCAAGCATCGCGGTGTAATCGTCAAATATTCGACATCCGATGCTGCGCAGATAAGCACATTTTTCCTGTTCTTCATCCTGGTTGATGATGGTTGCCCCCACGATCTCGACATTCCCGGCCGCCTGCTCGGCAGTGAGAAGATCGTAATGGACCCGGCCATAACCAGAGACCCCGATGATGCATGCTTTTGCCATTTGAATTAGTCTCTCTATTGTTGTTTATCATGCGATAGATCGCCGAGCCGGAAACAACCGGATTTCCATTCATCCAACTGGTTGGTCATAACTTCCACAAACCCCAGCTTCGTAAAGCGCTCATAAATCTCGGCATATTGATCTTCGAGAATCCCGGAAAGGATTAAATACCCCGGCTGCTTTCGACTGTTATCGACAAATGAGGCGATTTTCTCCGCATGCTTTAACAACACCACTGCGAGTATATTGGCGACTACCACCCGGCAAGGCTGAGGAGGCGTATAGGCCTCAATTTCGCTGCAGGTAAGATGAACCGGGTGCTCTACGGCGAACGGTTCGAGATGCTCGCGAGTAACCGCTACGGCCCCCGGGTCATGGTCAAAGGCAAAGATCGGCGCGAACCCCAGCTTGCTTGCCGCAAGCGACAGAATTCCCGAACCGCAACCGGCATCCAGTAATGACACAGCCCCGAGTTTTTCACTTAGTTCATCCATGAACTGCAGACAGGCACGAGTAGTTCCATGCTGGCCGGTCCCGAAGCTCATACCCGGATCAATTTCCAGCACAATATCATCGCCGACCGGCTGATATTCTTCCCAGGATGGTTTGATTACCAGCCGGCTTGAAACTTTGCTCACGCTGAAATACTGCTTCCAGCTCTCGGTCCAGTTCTCGTTCAAGAGGGTGTACCGCTTAATTTCGGGCAATGGCTCCAGCGCCGGCGCGCTCCAGGAAATCAGCCACTGGTGAACGCGTTCATCGGTTTGTGCGGCTGTCTGTTCATCCTCACAATAAATACGAACCATGCTTTGGCCGCTTTCGCGGTTTTCCCAGAGAGCATATTCCTGACCATGAGCCGACAAAATCTCTTCGATTAACCCCCTCTGGCCCGGGGCTAAATCAAATTCAACCACCCACAATACATCCACCCCGTCATTTTTAGTAAAATCAGATGGCATAATAACTATTGCCAAACCTCAATAAATTTTGCAAAAGACCGGTCATAGGTCGTTTCAACCTCATCTGGGAAACAGCAAGCCGGCAGCTGCTTCATCTGCAAATGGTAATGCAGACATTCGCAGCATTTACCTTTGCGCGGGCAACCGGGATAACTGCAATTACAGCGGGTCATATTCTTACTGTGCTCATCACAATTAGGCATAACAAGTATCCTCCTTTGCGTTTTAGCCCGAACATTGTATGAACTCTAAAGATGAAAATATGGAGCCGTAAGTTTGCTTGTCAATCCCACGAATTCTGAACCTGTTTGCTTTCCCGGTAGCCAGTGGCATCTTACAGCGTAATTCTTTTGAATCTCAGTATTGATCCAGGACAGCGAGATAACTATGGCAAAACCTGATATTTTTGATGAAGTGATAGAATTGCTGGAATACCGGAAACGGCGAGGCGTAAAAGCAATCGACCTCAGTGATTCCACCCGCGAAGGCTTATTCACCGACCCGAAGGCAACTGCAACGACCGATTCCGGAACACCCGCACCGAATCCCGGGGGGGGTGCGGCCGCAACCTCAAAACCAGCCGGTCCAGCCGTTGCGCAAAAACCGCCAACTCCCAAAGCGGCCAAAGCCCTAGTTGTAAACGAAGCCGATCCGCGGGATTGGGACGAATTGATGGAGGCGGTTCAGACTTGCACTAAGTGCGCTCTTTCGCAATCCCGTACCCATGCCGTGTTCGGTGAAGGTGCCATTAACGCATCGGTCATGTTTATCGGCGAGGGGCCGGGGTATCATGAAGACCAGTCAGGACGCCCCTTTGTGGGACGAGCCGGAAAACTGTTGACCCGCATGATCAAGGCAATGCAGTTTCAGCGCGAAGATGTCTTCATCACCAACATAGTCAAATGCCGTCCCCCGGGGAATCGAAATCCGCAGGACGAAGAAGCGGCGGCCTGCATGCCTTACCTCAACCGTCAGATCGACATAATTAAGCCGCGTGTGCTGGTACTTCTCGGTGCGGTACCGTTGCGCCACCTGCTGGGCTTACAGGGAATCACGAAGATCCACGGGAACTTCTATAAATACCGTGACATTGACGTCCTGCCCACCTATCACCCGTCTTTCCTGCTCCGGTCACCACAGCGTAAAGCGGAAGCATGGGAAGATCTGCAGAAAGTGATGCAGGCGGTCGGGAAGAACCCGGAAGCAACTATGCGGCAGATGCGCAATTCGGCGGCGCAAAACAACGGTGAAGGATAGCGATTCCCGCCAGAAAGTCAAAATCTCATCCGAAATAGGCAGGAGCATGGGCCTGATACCTTTTCGCGGACGGTCTAACTACAGAAGCTGACTGGCCAGTTCGGCAAGCTCTGAGCGTTCGCCCTTTTCCAGGTTTATGTGGGCGTATATATTCTGAGACTGCATCTTTTCGATCAAATGGCTGAGGCCGTTGGAATGGCTGTCCAAGTAGGGATGATCAATCTGCCATATATCGCCGGTCAAGATCACCTTGGTTCCTTCCCCGGCCCGCGTAATAATGGTCTTGACCTCGTGCGGGGTAAGATTCTGAGCTTCGTCCACAATGAAATAGATTTTCACCAAGCTCCGACCGCGGATATAGGAAAGTGGTGAAATAATCAGTTTCTCTTCCTCAATCAGGTCGCTGATCTCTTTGTTCTTTTTGTCTTTCTCCCCAAATTGATTCCGTATAACCGCTAGGTTATCGAAGAGCGGCTGCATGTAAGGATCCAGCTTCGACTGAATATCCCCGGGCAGGTAGCCGATATCTTTGTTGCTGAGCGCGACGATTGGGCGGGCCATAAAAATTTGCCGGTATTCCTTCTTGGCCTGCAGAGCGGCGGCCAGGGCCAGCAAAGTCTTACCGGTTCCGGCTTTACCGGAGATTGTTACTAGGTTAATGGCGGGGTCAAGCAAGGCGTTCAACGCAAAAGTCTGTTCAGCGTTCCGGGGAGTAATGCCGTAAGCGCTGACCTTGTCCACTCGGCGCATCACATTAAATTCACTGTCATACCGTGCCAGGGCCGACCTTTTTTGGTTGCGAACGATAGCGTATTCGTTCGGATGAAAGGGTTGTTTCTGCTCCAGACTCGCAGCCGGAATTTCATAAGGGTCTTCGTAGAGGGCTTGGACAAGCTCGAAGGACACGTCATCAATCAGGCGCCGCCCTTTGTAAAGTGCGGAGATATCTTTGACGTGATCAGTGGTATAATCCTGAGCCGTCAACCCCGCCGCTTTAGCCTTCATCCGCAAGTTCACATCCTTGGTAACCAGGACCACTTCCCTTGCCGGTTGTTCTTTGGATAATCTGTAGGCGATGTTGAGAATATGATGATCCGGCTTGGGGTTGGTGAAGCTCAAGGCCAAATCGGGATCAAACTCGCTTTCAAGCTTAATCGAAATACGGCCCAGATTACGACCTATTTTAACCCCGCCATTAAAAAGACTGCCATGACTTAATGAATCGAGTGAGCGAACAAACTCGCGGGCATGAAAATTCAGGGTGTCATTGCCTTTTTTGAATCTGTCCAGCTCTTCCAGAACCGTAATGGGAACGACTATGTCATGCTCCTGGAATTGGTGCAGGCAGGTGCTGTCGTGAAGGATTACGTTCGTATCAAGAACAAACGTTTTATACTTTTTGGGCATTTTTTAAACAATATGTGATGTGATTAGAGGAATGGTGGGCCCGGCAGGACTTGAACCTGCGACAAGACGATTATGAGTCGTCTGCTCTAACCGACTGAGCTACGGGCCCGCAAAAATCAGGGCATGCGGGAAGACAATACATATTATTTCCCGCGGCAGTAAATGTCAACACCCCGCAAAGCATAAAATATGACATAGGTTACCCCGAATTCAAACTCAGTTTTCGGATCCTGACGCGACAACACTGAAAATGCTTTCGCAGGGACACCGAGGGCGCAGAGACAGCCGGGACCGGGGGCGGGGCGGGTTTCGCAGCTGCATCGGGACGGCGGCAATGTGCGCGTTGGCAATTATCGAGCCTCAGGGGGTGACATACAACTCGCTGGCTCGGGGCTGCATGGAACTCCACAAATGTTTGGTAATTCCCGCATCCTCGTCACCGGGCTGCAGTCGGACGCGACCGGCACCGGTGTCGACAGTAGAAATTCGCAGACCACTTACCCCGGTTGCAGACGGGAACACAACCTTAGTAATTTGCCGCTGATCCTCTGTGGTAAATCGCACGCTTACCCCGCCGCATTCCAGCTTTCGCATTCCTCGCCCGCGACCTGAACCGTCAACCCGCTGCGCATAACGAACCCGCGCAAGATTGGCACGGGCCGGCTTTGATAAGTTTTCCAGAACCTCACTTCGCGATGACCGATACAGCACCAGAGTTTCCACCCGAAGCTCCTGTAGTAAACTGTTCAAGCCACTCGCTGCATGCCAACCGTGATTGTGCAGTACAAGCATTCTTATACTATCATGCCCGTGGGTTCGGAGCCAGGCCTTGAGATGTCGGGCACGCTGATAATTGCCAGCATTTATCACCACCGCCCCATGGGCTTGTTCAGGACCGGCCACAACGGCAACAGGACAGCTCGTGCCATTCCCTTTAAAAATAACCGCGTGAGGCTTATTAACTGACGGCGGCCCCGCGATAAAAAGCAAACAGATGCAGGCCGAGCCCCAGGCAAAACCACGAAATTTCAACGGTCGATTCGGCATGAGGGCCAGGAATAAAGCCGCATAATAAGTTATAATTAGGGTTACCGGGGGTCGCGTCACTGATTTGGTTATGGCAATCTCTTGGGCGGCCGCCACCGTTCCCCGAACCGCGTCCATCAGCAGATTTAAGCCTTGCCCCAGCCATACGTCAAGTAATTCCGTCGGCAAAAACGCAGCCGCAGTTTTAAGCATCGCGGTAAGCAAACCGGCCCAGGCGAGTATGGAAACGAAAAGATTGCTCAGGATTCCCGCCGGTACGATCATTGAGTTTTTAAAAGCCACCAGCCCCGCACTGCCCAGCCATGCCAGGACTACAACTCCCGAAAGATTTATAAGGCCGGGAGTCCAGCGGCCAGCATGCCAGGGACGCAACGCCAGCGACATTCCTGCCGGTTGCCAGTACAGTTTTTCAACTGCCGCCAGTTTAGCTCTCTCACCAATTTCCCATCCCAGCAAAAGTACGCTGACGATAATAAAGGAAAACTGAAAACCCGACATAAGCAATTTCAAAGGGTTCCATAACAAAAGGATAATCGCCGCCACAGAAACTGCATTCAAAGGCGATGCAGCCCGGAAGCGCGCTTTCGATACAGCCCAGACGGAGATCATCAGCCAGGCCCGCACCGCCGACGCAGCCCCGCCGGTTATGAACACGTAGATCCCGAGTATCAAAGGCAAAATCCAGTAACGCCAGCGATACGGAACGCGGAATAACCGCAGAACAAAAAACATGAGGCCGGCGGCAATTCCGATGTGCAAGCCGCTGACTGCAAACAGGTGGATCGCGCCACCCCGCAGAAACTGATACTCTACTTCAGGCGTAAGGGACTCTTTATAACCGAAAACCAAGGCCGCCAGCATCCGGGCATTAGATTCAGTCGGGACATTCTTAATCAGCCTTTCAACCAAACGGTCCCGAGCCCAATAAAGTAACGCTGGTAATCGGCGCCAGCCCCGAACGCCCCGTTCAATCTCAACCTTCCCGCGAGCTTTAAATTCATGTTCAATACCCTTGACAAGCAGATATTGCCGATAGTCAAACTCCCCCAGGAACATCGCCGCATCAGGTTTCACTACAGTCACGCGACTCTCTATTCTGCTACCGTACCTGAGCGACTGATTGCCGTCAGTGACAAGCAACGCGTCGCCCCCGCATTTTTGCCATGTATTGCTTCCGACCCCTTTTATCTCCTGCACCTGCAGTTCATATCGCCTTTGTGATTCAAACCACGGTATTTGATCGCCGCTGTAAGTTGCCTCGACAACGACACCGCGAACCTGAGCGCTACCCGGTATGCGATACAGGTGGTCGGCGTAGGTATTGGCCGGAGCATGCAAATGGTAGGCGGTGAGGGCGAAAGCAACCGGCAGGGTCGCCACGTTCCACAAGCTCAAGTGGACTTCTTTGCAGAGAAGCCAAGCAACAACGACAAATAAGCCCAAGATTACTATCCGGTGCAGAAAGATAAATTCATGCGAGATAAATGCCGCAGTAATACCGGCAATCAAGCCTGAAACCACGGGAACAGCTGGGCACGTGCGACAATTAGACTGGGGGTTTTCTGTCTCCTCCCTCATTTATAACCATCAATCATTCTTTTTGCTCGCCCTGCCTTCAACATCATCCCGGATCATAAGTCCATAACTTCTGCCGCCTCATCGGGATCTACTGGTTCCACATTCGTTACCTGATCCTTGAGATATGTCTTTGACTTTCGATCCGGATATACCGAGATGGTTATATCACCAAATTCATTTTTGGACACAAGCATACCGTACTTTGTCGTTCCGTCTTTCAGAACCAGCTTGGTATCAAGTACCCAAAGCCGGAAAACCGCCGAGGATGTCACATTGGGCTTTATTTTTACCATCTGCTCTTTCTCTGCATGATTGGGATGCGATACTTTCACCCTGTGTTCGCCAGCCCGCAAACCTTGAACCGCAAAAGGTAGCGACTGACTTCTGGCAACATCGGAGGCCTGCTTAGTTTTGCCCTTGTAAGCTCCGTCTATATAAACCTCGAACCCGGCCGGTAAAGTCAAAATTTCTACCCCCCCCATCATTGATTCCAGCTCGACCTTCTTTTCCGTGCCGCGCATGTCATCAACATCCACTGTAACAGTGCGAAGTTTATAGCCATACGCAACGACCTTTAATTCATTTTCTCCGATCGGCAGGTTTTCGGCTAGGACCGGAAGTTGTCCCAGTACCTGGCTACCGTGAAAGACCGTTGCTCCGCGGGGTGCGCCGCTAACCCTGACGTTGCCAGGTTTAATCTTCAGTTTATAGGGATCTTCGGGAACGGTATCGGGCACAAACACCAGGCGCTTCAATTCTTCATAACCGGCTTTTTCCAGCCGAATCGCATGCTGACCCTTTTCAATATCCTGTACAACTGCCGGAGTTTTGCCGATCTCCTGGTCGTCTATGCTTAACATTGCAACTTCAGGATCACTGTTTATAACTATTGTAAAATGCTTTTTTGCCGTACCTTGTGTTTTATCGCCCCCCTGCGTTTCAATTACCGGCGTGGTAGTTTCCTCTTGCTGTCCGCTACCGAATAAATCATCGAAATCATCGTTTTCTGCGTCATCCTGCCGGACATTATCCGGGTCGTCTGATTTTTCGCCCCAGATACCTTCGTCACCAAAGGTCGATGCATCATCCGTGTCAGCTACACTTTCATCCTGCTTTTCCCCATCTTGCGCCGCGTTCTCTGCCTGAACACCATCGGAAGGCACCAGCACGGTAGAATAAATGGCCCAACCAATTATACCCGCCAGCACCGCCAAAAGCGCCACATGCCCCCACGGCACGCCAGCCTCCTCTTCCTCTTTCTCGTTCTCCTTCGCTTCCTTTGCTTCCCCTGCAACCGCCCCGGCCGCCGGTACACCCCCCCGCAATTCCTCGCCCGTATCTCCGGTTTTCGACTGTAAAACGGCAATCCCTGCCTCATCCGTAAAAACTAGGGACTGATTGTACAGTTCAAGCCGATCACCTTTGTTCAACTTTCGCGGCTCGGTTATTTTCACGCCGTTGACGACCACACCGTTAGTGCTGCCGAGATCCTCAATAAACCAATCGGAGTCGCGCCGGTAAAGCCGGCAATGATGACGGGAAATACCGTCCGCTCTCAAGACCAGACTGTTATCCTCCCCCCTTCCGATAGTCATATTGTCATCATTGATATTGACTATTCGCCCGGGATATTGTCCGCTTTCAAAAAACAGCTTCATATTACCGCCTCATATTTTTTTTAAAGTGGCAAGCATCAGTGTAGTGCATACATTATTACCATAACCTTATCGGGGCAAATCGCTAATGATAGACTTGCATACCCACAGCACTGCATCGGACGGAACTCTGTCCCCGGCAAAACTGCTTGCCAAGGCCGAAGAAGTCGGTTTGTCAGCAATCGCTCTGACAGACCACGACACAGTCTCCGGCTTGCCAATGTTTCTGAAAACCGCCGCCGACAGCTCTGTCGAAGCGATCCCGGGTGTAGAAATAGCCGCCAGTTGGTATGGTGGCTCATTGCATATCGTCGGCTTATTCATTGATTACGAAAACAGCAAACTCGGCACTATGCTTACCACTATTCGTCATAACCGCGACTTGCGAAACCGTAAAATATTCAAGAAATTGCATGACCTCGGCGTGGGGATTACCGAAGAAGAACTCGAAGCCGCCGCCGGTGATCATGTGGTAGGCCGCCCCCATTTTGCCGCCGCCCTCACAACCAAGGGCATTTGTGAAACTTCCCGCCAGGCGTTCGGCCGTTACCTGGGTCGTGAAGGGGCGGCCTATGTACCGCGCTACCTGCCGATGCCCGCGGAAACCATCAAGGCGATTCATGGTGCGGGCGGCCTGGCAATCTGGGCCCATCCAGCTGGCGGGCCGCAGGCAGCCCAACCAGCCAAAATTCGAAAACCCGCCCGTCATCTTAAAAAACTGGGGCTCGATGGTATAGAAATGCTGTATCCCGATCACTCAGAGTCCGATTGTAAAACCATCCGGAAAATAGGGGAAGAGCTGGACTTAGCATTCAGCGGCGGCAGCGATTTTCACGGCGACAATATGCCGGGCATTGAGCTCGGTACAGGACGCGGAAACCTGCTCGTCCCGGATGAATTCCTGCAAACGCTAACGCGCATCTCGTACTAATCCGAAGATTGCATAAAAAATGAGATTCTGCGGTTTAAGCTCAAACCCATAAACTGGTCGCGCATATTACGGAATATCAATCATTATGACACGCAGCGAATTTATTAGAATAACCGGCGGGATCGCAACGTTTACAGATTGTGCTCCTGATCATGCAACAGGCATAGCATCTTCAATTGAGAGCGAAGGTGTATTGCTTGAAGCATCCTCCTTTAAAAGATACGGCGGATGGGTATTGGATATGCAATTCTATCAGCAGACAGGAGGTTGTTATCTTCTGGCTCATGGGATGGGAAAACCGGTAAAAAATGCCTCTGCGGAAGTAAATATCCCGACTGCAGGTAATTGGTATATTTTTGTGCGTACACGAGACTGGTGCCCCGGAAACTGGGATGCTCCCGGCCAATTTGAAGTACTGCTCAACGGCAAACCTTTGGATACGGTTTTCGGGACTGAGGAAGGACTGGCATGGCAGAGGGGAGGAAAAGTAAAGCTTCCTGCCGGAGAGATTAAAGTCGAATTGCATGATCTGACTGGTTTCGAAGGCAGGGCTGATGCCGTCTATTTCAGCCCGGTTCCTGATCCCGAACTTCCCGTGAAA
>JAWOEV010000027.1:0-5051 GCA_046482565.1 Lentisphaeria bacterium
CATAATCGGTAGGTCGCAGGTTCAAGTCCTGCAGGGCCCACCATTTTTTCCTTGTTTTCCATGGGTTTACCGGCGAGTGACCCATAGACTGGCGGTCGGGTGGTCGCATAAGGCCGCGCAGGGAGTGAGGGCCGGCGCAGCGCGAGGAAATCGTTGTTGCGCTCGTGCACCAAGTCGGCGCGCTGGGTCTATTTGAGAATCAGATGGTTCAGACTCAGCTTTCTGTCACCCATGAACACAAGCGGCAGCAGCAGGGCCGAACACAGCATCGGAATGCGGAAATTGCCGCGGAACTCACCGTCTTCTTCGACCCGGGAGACCGAATAGCCTTCCCATAGTTGAGACAGGCGACCATTTGTACCGGATTCAGGCCACGATTGCAGCAATATTCGGCCTGCTTCGATTCGCTTATTGCAGCGGTTTCGAGCACGGCGGCGAACTTTTCCCGCGCCCTCCACCCCTCGGCATCCGACCCGGCGTCGAGATATAGTCCGCCTCGTTCCGGGCCTGCTTGCACCAGTTATAAGGCGTCGCCTCCGAAATCTGCCTTCTCAGCGAGCAACCGGTGGATTGAGCGGTTGTAAGGTGGAGAAACTTTGACCAGCACGGTTTATTAGCGTACGTTTTCTCAATAGGGTTCCGCGTCCAACAAAGTGGGTCAGTCCACGGGCAAGCTTTTTACAAAGTAGCGAAATGTTCCTTATTGACCGAACAGTTTGGGGATGGCACACTGCCCCGTGAAAAAAACGTGCCGGAGTTAATGCCGCCCAAGAACTCGGCGAACTGGAGCGATTTTCAGCTATTGCCCCAAAAGCGGTAGGTATCACTGTCTCTAACTGCAGAATAAGGAAAATGCCTCATGGCAAACACAAGCGAAATAAAAAACAGTTCTGGATTTGAAAAATTTTTATTTGCGTTTACCAGAATGTTCGCTTTAGTTGGTTCAATAGTTGCAATTTTAGGGGTTCTATTGCTTGCCGTTAGTTTATTGGGGTCAGATGATGATAGTTTTGTATCACTGTCCGAGATAAAACAAAGTCAGCAAGCCGAAAGTGGCGATGTCGCCCCTCCGGAAGTTGAAGTCAAGCTTCCAGAGAACATTGAGAAAATTTTCAGCGAAGAGAATAAAGAAGTATTGCGCGGTTGGTTACAAGGCCTTGAAAAAGATGAACAAAAAGACTTTATAGAAAACCTGTCGTTGATAATTGATGAAGCTGAGAAAATGGAATTGAATGCATTTGATGTTATTAATGACTATAAAGAGCTTAAATTAGAGAAGCTTGAAAAATCAGAATTTGAAAAATATGAGGCCGAGGCAAGAAGAGGTGTGACTATAGCGGCAATATTTGTATTAATTATGTTTATCGCATTGATGTCTCTTATTCTTGTAATGCTTGCTGTCGAACGTAATACGCGTAAGACATGCGACAGTTGATTACCGTGGCGTGTCAGACGAATTTCGTTATGCTTGATTTAAAAGATTCCCCGTTGGTAACCCGTTTCAATACTATTAATCGCTGGAATTTGTCCCCAGTGGGGGATCTTACGTAGTGGTCATGGTTCAATGTAAATGGTGAATATGTCGCGTGGTCTAAAAGTGCACGGTAAATGGATGCTGTACGAAAGCGGAACGTGTCAACCTGTTTCGGACACTTATTTCAAAATTAGTGTAGAGCTTCGTGCCGTATTGTCCCCTTCCTTAAAATCGGACCACGGATAACTGGAATTTCGGCATGATGGCGGTCCGGGCCAGGAGGTCGTCGTGCGCAAGAGCAAGTACAGCGAAGAGCAGATCGATCATCGGCGCCCGGAAGCGAGCCAAACAGGGTGTTTCGGTGACGGATATCTGCCAGGAACTGGGCATTAGCAACGCCAATTTTTTTGGGGGAATACCCATCCACCGCGCCAGCAGGCCGCGAAGTTATCCTAACTCGTAGGAATTTTCCTACCCACTCCCCGGGAGTTTTCCTACGGCAGAACTGGCGCTTTTCCGATTGCTTGAATCTGGATAGCCGGGCAGACTATGGTCGTGCGGTCGGGCAGTCGACGAAGGTCACACCAGCCGGGTTCGTCCAGATGCAGCTATTGCGGCCCGTGAACCGACGCTGACCGGCACGCCCTCGTCTTTGTGCAGGGTGTCTTTTTTATGGCTGCAAATCCGGTACTGTGACTCTATCGAGTAGCCCGTACAGCCGTTTTTGGGCAATACCGCAGTGGGCTTGTGCGAGCTTGAGGGCGGTCTCAGGACTTCCACCATAAGGTAAAGGGCCAATGCCGGGAAAATAGGCGGTTCGCCGTTTGACTGGCTAGGACAGGGCAGAATCGGACGGATTTCGGCCTGCTGAGGGGCGCCGAGGAGGTTCAACGCAACTTTGGTAGGGCCTCCGATACGACTGGCAATCCGGAAAGCGGGCTATACTCCCGATGTTGGTCTTATCCCTCACCTAATAGGAAAAGTTGATGATCGTTGGCAGAGATCGACTTTGTACCACTTTGATAGTGCTTGCGATGGTCACGTCATGGGCACTGAGCGACATTTCGAACGCGCAGATCACAACGGCATTCACCTATCAGGGCGAGCTCAAAGATTCCGGATTTCCCGCGGAAGGTCCGTATGACTTCGAGTTCTCATTATTTGACGCACCTACAGCAGGTATCGAGTTTGCGGGTCCGGTCATGGTTGAGGACGTCGAAGTTTTAGATGGGCTCTTCACCGCTCGTGTCGATTTCGGGATGAATGTCTTCGGGATCGTGGACTCCTGGCTCGAAATTCGAGTGCGTGAGGGGGGTTCCGTTGGAGCGTTTACTGCGCTGGCCCCGCGGCAGGAACTGACACCAGCGCCGTTGGCAACCCACGCACTGAATGTCGCAGAAGGCGCGGTAGGCTCAGCCCAGATGGCGGACGGCGCTGTCACCTCGGGCAAGCTGGCAGATGGCAGTGTCACGGCACTGAAGATTGATCCGAGCGGCATTCAGATGCGGGTCGGCGAGAGTTGCGCTCCCGGATTCTATCTGCAGGCCATCGCTGAGGACGGTACCGTCTCCTGCGCGCCGGACCAAAGCACCGAGGTTGCGGGGCTTGAACAGCGGGTCGGCGCATTAGAGCAGATGCTTGAAGAGTTGCCGACAACGAGCGAAACGGGCTCAACGGGTGTCTGCTTTGATTCTTCAGGGCGGCTCCTGCCGTGCCCTGGTCCCTTCGTGACCGACGATCTCGTTGGTCTGTGGGAAGGCACAAGAACTGCCGACCCCTCGGTTGTGGATATTTGCGCTGAGGACGGAATTGAACTGAACATCGGCCCTGGTTACGACTTTACTCTTGAAACCATTACCCAGCGTCGAACAGGCGTCGCACCTGAAATCGTGAATTTCACCAACATATGGATAGAAGGGGGGTTCGTCTCTCATCAATATACTGCGTATGCGGAAGACATCTCGTTTACAGTGCGATTCAACACGAACGATGCAACCGGCGACTGGGTTCAAACCAACGGTGCCTGTTTCGGCACCTGGACGTTCGTCAAAGTGCCATGAGCATGCTAAGCATGGTACTTCTGGTCGCCGCTCTTGCATCAGCGTCGGCACAGCCTCCACTGACTGGAGGCCAATTCACAATCACCCGCGCGACTATTGACGCAGGCAGCGGTGACGCTACGGGCGGCCGATTCGCGGTGCAAGGAACCATCGGGCAGTCCGATGCGGGTGAGCTTGGGTGGGAAGGATTCGAACTTCGCGGCGGTTTCTGGGTAAGCACCGGCGAACACGATGGACTGTTCCGCGATGGTTTTGAGGAAACGGGAAGCCGCGGGGCTGAGTCGATCGATCCAAGATGACTTGTCGCTGAAGCACTCCCTCTGAATTCCGGAACCACTGCAAATGCACCCTGTCGTGCTTCAGCGGTCCGGTATCCGTGCGCTAAATCATGAACCAGAAACTCACGGCCCACCATTTTTCCTTGCTTTCCATGGGTTTATCGGCGAGTGACCCATAGACGGGCGGTCGGGTGGTCGCACTGGGCTGCGGCAGCAGGGTGACGTGCGCTCAGCCCCTAGCGGTGCCCTCGGCTCACCTAAAAGCTGTTAATCACTAGGTCGTTGGTTCGAATCCGACCCGGGGAGCCAGACAAAACTAGGGTTTACGTCATTCGGCGTAGGCCCTTTTTCTTTGGAAATCGAAACTGCGTAACAATTGCGTCACAGCCGGCCGGATCTCCCGGCGGGCCTGCCGCGCCTCTCCAAACTGCGTAACAGCACACCGTGTAGGAAAATTCCTACCTCTTCCTGCCGAAAGTCCTACCGAATCCCGGGAAATTTGCCTATCCCTAAACCGTACATATACGACTCGTTATATTGCAAGCCGCTATCAGATAGGGCAGAATTGATTTGTTGGTCGAAAAAGGGAGGGGAGATATGCGAATCGTTATTATTATGCTGGGCTTAGTTTTCCCGGCTATTACAATCGCTCAAGGCGCGATTGATGAAATCCACGTCACTTCTCACGTTACCTTCTCTACTCCGGTAGGAACGGTGACCAGGAATATTGTGTTGATTCAGGACCAGAATGGCTTCCTTAGCCGCCGGGTCCTGGCCGCGTCCAACTCAGAGGGTGTATCCGCCTTATCTTCAGCCGGCGGTCAGACTTTCTATACCCCCCAGATATCTTTCAAATACCAAGATCTCAGTTTTTTCGCGGGAGATCTAGTGGAGGCTAGCGAAGCCAGCCAGGTGCGGGCAGACGATCTCAATGCGGAGCGACCATTTTCGCGATCCGATGGCATCGCCGCAGTATCGGTTGAAGTAGACGCCTTATATTTAGTACCGGCTCGGACAGTGAGCATTTCAGGCTTCACCGCATCTACACGTACTGTGATTAAAAGCCAGAATGGGACTTCAGCGCCGTATTTCGACGGCGATGCGGCTGGCATTCCCGACGATGTCACAATTACCGCGCTGGAAATACTCAACGGTGGTGAGCTCCTTCTATCCTTTGACAGAAGCTTTGCATGGAATGAGCTTACTATCCGACCTGGCGACGTCGTTTGGCATGACGGA
>JAWOEV010000154.1:0-3157 GCA_046482565.1 Lentisphaeria bacterium
GGGTTGAGCACCAGAATCTCCGACCAGGATTTGCCGCTCACGGCTTTGGCGCAGTGCCGGAGCGCATCGTCGCTGGGAAGATAGCCGTAGGAAATGATTTTGAACGGAATAAGCACCATCATGGTAACGCATAATATTACCGCAAGGTGTGGAACCCGGGGCCTCAATTCCTGGCAGACCTTATCAAAAATATCATTTAAAGTGGTCTCAAAACGGTCAAGAGCGCTCTTGGGTGAGGAGTAACTGTCTTTCATAATGCCGCCCTGTTGTTGCCTGACTTATATTCGCCATGTCATTAGCAATAACTTTAGTGCCTGGCCCAAGTTTCGCAACTTAGGCTTTAAGCCGTTGTACGCAACGACAGAATTTCTTGTGGCAGTACAAGAATGAGGGGGTTTAGCCCGGTTTTTGCACGAAGCAACAGTATTGCAGATTTGTTTTTTCCCCGGCTTGTTGCTGTGGTAACCACCGCTTCAAGCCGGGGAAAAATCAAAGATGTGATGCTGTTGCTTCGCCCTCCGGGTGAAAAATGAGATTATGCACCGGGTTACAAAGTGTAACTTTCTAATAAGCAGTATAAGCCTTTGTTATTAAGATACATATCCCGCATAATCTCATTTTTCATGCAATGTTCGGGCTAAGTTCCTTGAAAAATTTGGAGACGTGGACAATCGCGCCTATCTTGTTAAAAGTGATGTCGATATCGAATACCTGGGCTATCAATGGGAATTGAATCGAAGACGCTGGAAGTCAATGCAGACACCGCCAGCGGAACACAGTCACATTGATGCCTGCCGCCACTGGCGTTGGCAATCGCGGTGGAGCCTTGGGCCCAGTGGCGGCTTTTTGAATGTACAAGATGGAGATATGATCGTGACTGAGACAAAAAACGGCCAACCGCATACAGCGTTTACCATGGTCATTTTTGGTGCTACGGGTGATCTGACCCGTCGTAAGCTGATCCCGGCCATTTACAGCAACTTCTGCAAGAATCGCTTGCCGGACAATTTACGCATAATCGGCTTTGCGCGACGGGATTGGACCGACGATTATTTCCGCAAACGGTTGCTTGAAGGAGTGCGTGAACAAAGCGATGCACAGGTGGACGAGTCTGAATGGACGCATTTCGCGCAGCAAATCTCCTATTTTCGAGGAAATTTGGACGAGCTCGAGGATTACCGGCGGCTCGGCTCTCACCTTGCCGAAACCGATGCATCGGGGGTGGATCGATTGTATTACCTGGCGAGTTCGCCCAAATTCTACGGACCCGCCTGCGATTACCTGGCCGCGGCGGGCATGACGCGGGAGGATCAGGGCGCACGTCGGATTGTGATCGAAAAACCGTTCGGGCGGGATGTGGAGTCGGCCCGCGAACTCAACCGCAGGGTGCACCGGGCGTTCGATGAAAAACAGGTCTATCGTATTGATCATTACTTGGGCAAAGAAACCGCGCAGAACATCCTGTTCCTGCGTTTCGCCAACACCCTGTTCGAACCCTTGTGGAACCGACAGTACGTATCCAATGTTCAGATAACCGTAGCGGAGAATGCCGATGTCGGAAGCCGCGCAGGCTATTTCGACCAGGCCGGTGTCATCCGGGATATGTTTCAAAACCATCTGCTCCAGCTCCTGGCTCTCGCGGCAATGGAACCGCCAAGTTCTCTGGGGGCCGACTCCATACGCAACGAAAAAGTGAAGTTACTCAACAATGTTCTTCCGGTAAGGCTGGAAAACACCGTGCGTGCCCAGTACCGGGGATACCGTGAAGCAGAAGGCGTCGAGCCGGATTCGCAGACCCCCACCTATGCCGCTCTCAAGCTGTACATCAATAACTGGCGCTGGCACAGGGTCCCCTTTTATCTGCGCTCCGGGAAAGCTTTATGCGCCAAGAGCAGCTCAATTATCATCCGGTTTCAGCCCCCTCCGGATATCATGTTCGATCTTTCCAGCAACAATTGTTTTACCCCCAATATGTTGTCTATATGTATCCAGCCCAATGAAGGTGTGCATCTGCGCTTCGAAACCAAAGTGCCGGACACCGTCAACAAATCACAATCTGTGAATATGGACTTTGACTACCCCCGGGCGTTTGGCGGGGTGCCGCTCCCCGATGCCTACGAACGGTTGCTTCTCGACGCCATTAAAGGTGATGCCTCCTTGTTTGCCCGGAGCGACGGTATTGAGAGCGCTTGGTGCCTCATGGATCCCCTGCTTGCCGGGTGGCAGGACGCATCGAACGCCCCGCCGCTGGTCATTTACGAACCCGGTAGTTGGGGGCCGCAGGCAGCGGATGACCTGCTCGCCCGCGACGGCCACACCTGGCATACAGGCTGCGGCGAGGCGTCCTGCGCGTTATGAGCCAATACTCCGCGAATTATTCCAACTAAGTACTAGTTTTTACCAACGGAACGCAACCGTTGCAGAAGCGGTTACGGGAAATTTTGCCGCTGCACAACAAGACGAAAGCGGGTGAGACCCCCTTGGGAACGCGACCGTCCCAGTCGCACAACAATGCGGGCGAGACGCCCGTGGGAACACGACCGTCCCGGTCGCACAGCAAAACGAAGGCGGGCGAGACGGTCGCGCTCCCAAAAAAACAAAAACACATGGAGGAATGACAATGAAAATGGAATACTGGATCAGAGCGATTGCAGGTTCGTTCATACTCGTATCGTTGGCGTTGGCACAGTTTCACAGCCGCTATTGGCTGCTGTTCACCGCCTTTGTCGGGCTTAATCTGCTGCAGTCAGCTTTCACCAAATGGTGTCTAATGGAGAAGATCCTTGCGATGCTCGGGATCGCAAAACCTTCGGAGTGACGTCTCCATCTGGCAATTATTGACAAAACGAAACACTCCGCGTACTGGTGACAAAAGTTCCGCGACCGACCGAAAAAACGCAATTGCTGTGGAAGTTGACATGAGCAACGCGAAGCAAACCGAGCAACCAGACCCCCTTGGGAACGCGACCGTCCCGGTCGCACAACAAAGCGGGCGAGACGCCCGCGCTCCCACGCCCGCGTTCCCGGCCAGCGCCATACCCACGGCATTGGAAATGCCCTGACCCAGGGGACCGGTGGTGGTTTCTACACCGGCGGTATAGCCGTATTCGGGATGCCCCGGCGTCTTGGAGTGCAGCTGACGGAAGTTTTTCAGTTC
>JAWOEV010000163.1:0-3853 GCA_046482565.1 Lentisphaeria bacterium
GGCATTAAATATACCAATTGTGAGCATGGGCTCTCAGTAAAAGCCGGTCGACAGAAAAAAGCCGAAGACGACCATGACCACCATCATCCCCCCCCGGAAAAAGACTACGAAGACATTAAAGGCAAAGGCCGGGATAAACATTCAGGTTCAGTACCGAGTGACTGGCTTACACTTCTGAACAGGAAAATTCACCCGCGCAGTCACAAGCACCTGTCCAGCGAGAATTCGGAAAAAGAGATTCTGCCCTGGCTCTGGGCCGGAGTCAAAGCCGACCCTCACAACATCAAGGGTTACAACATCGGAGCCTATTGGCTGGCAAACCGCCTTAGCCACCCTCAAGAAGCACTGGAACTGCTCCGCAAAGGGATAAACCGCAATCCCGAAAGTTACCGGCTGGAATTGACGCGCGGTGAAATACTTTGGCGCAACCTGGAAAACAAAAAGCAAGCCGTAAAAGCTTTTGAAGCGGCCCGCAAGAAATTTCTCGCCGAGTTTCAGCCGGAGGAAAAAACGAAGATTGCCAACATACCGGGTCAGGATCGGCTGTTTTATGACCGCATTTTAATTTACCTCGCCGATTACGCCCATACGCAGGGACAAAACGCCCAAGCAGTGGGATACTTGCAAGAGGCAATCCCGTACGCTAATAACCCCGACCACCTCCGAAGCCGCATCCGCAAGCTCCGGTAACTGCTGGAAACCTTCTGCAGGCGTGGTACATTTCAAGCAAGCGTAAGCGGTTCCCGTCAGCCTGACTAATGCATAGATTTTTGCGAAAAAGTTATATTGTCTCGAAGAAATCTGCGACAAGTTTGGGCCGTCTATAAAGCTTAACTACGTTAGCCGGAAGACGGCATTCAGGTTACGCTTTCCCTTTTGTTAAATTGAATTATTACCAAGGCCAAAGAGTTAGCCGATGGCAAACATATATCCATTTTGCGCAGTACGCCCCCCGGCCGACAAGGCTGCAGCAGTATCCTCACCACCATACGACGTTATGTCCCGCAGCGAAGCGACTGAGATGGCGGCTGACAATCCCGTATCCTTTCTGCATGTAACCCGGTCCGAAATTGATCTTCCTGAGACTTGCAATCCATACAGCGAAACAGTCTATCAAAAGGCGCGAGAAAACTATAAAGCTCTCAAACAAGACGTGCCTTTGACAAGGGACACAACCCCGGCTTACTATGTCTATGCATTGGAAATAAACGGGCACCGGCAAATCGGCATAGCGGCAACTGCAGCAGTGGAAGATTATCGCAAAAACGTCATCCTGAAGCATGAGAAAACCAGGCGGCAGAAAGAGGACGACCGAACCAACCATATCCTCACCACCGGCGCCCAAACCGGTCCGGTTTTTCTGACTTATAAAGACCGACAGCCTATCGACGAAATCGTCGATCGCACCGTGAACCAAGCCCACGCCGTGGCGGATTTTAAGGGTGAAGACGGTGTCCGAAATACGGTTTGGAAGATTGCGGAGGAAGACAACGCTAAACTTCAGCGCCAACTGGCCGAGTTGCCAAACCTCTATATTGCCGATGGCCATCACCGCGCCGCAAGCGCCGCTCGTGCCTGCGAATCAATTGCTGGCGAGGGCAACAATAGTTCGAATGGTTCGGCATCGGATGATCCCGCTGGACGCTTCCTCGCCGTAATCTTTCCCGCGTCACAGTTACGCATCCTAGCTTACAACCGGGTCATCGAAGATCTCAACGGCATGACGGCCGAACAGTTCCTTAAGAAGCTGGAAAACACCCCTTTCAAACTGGAAAAAAGCACCAAAAAAGAACCGCCTTCCCCGCGCTCTATTTGTATGTATCTGGCCAGAGAATGGCACCTTTTAACTTTTACCGGCAACTTGGAGGGCATGCCTGCCTCCGACGCTCTGGATGTTGCCATCCTGCAACGGGAAATTCTCGATCCCATACTCAGCATCTCGGATCCGAGAGTGGATGAGAGAATTGATTTTGTCGGCGGCATCCGGGGTGTGCGTGAACTTGAAAAACGCGTTGATTCCGGCGAATCATCCAAGCTGGCATTCTCGATGTATCCCACTACGGTGGAGCAACTCATGGCCGTTTCCGACGCCGGCCAAATTATGCCGCCTAAATCCACGTGGTTTGAGCCCAAACTGCGGGACGGACTTTTGATACACGAAATCTCTTAAACAGAAAATCACATAGGAGAAAGGAAAAGAAATGGAGTTCAAAAAAGATAAAGTTTATTTTGACGGGGTTGCCGCCACTGAAATTGCCGATCAATATGGCACCCCGACATATGTCTATGAAGAAAAACGGATACGTGAAAATTTCCGGCGGGCTTACAATGCCTTTACCAAACACTATGACGATTTTCGCTTTTTCTATGCCATCAAGGCCAGCAACAATCTGGCAATTGCCAGCATCCTGAAAGACGAAGGGGCGGGCATCGACGCGGCCAGTGTAAATGAGATACTCCTGGCCCGTGAAATTGGCTTGGGCGGCGAAGACGTAATGTTCAGCGGCAATTTCCTTTCTGACGCCGACATTCGCCAAGGATTAAAAAGCGGCGTCATCTTCAATCTGGACGATATCAGCTTGCTGCCGCGAGTCCTTAAGCTCGGCAAGCCTGAAGTGCTTTCATTCCGAATTAATCCCGGTTACGGCCGCAGTAACGTCGGCGAATATGTGACTAACGCCGGACCGAAAGCCAAATTCGGGGTTCATCCTGACCAGGTTATCGAAGCCTATCGGCAGGCACGCGATGCCGGGGTCACTCGGTTCGGGGCACATATGATGCCGGGGTCCTGCATTACCGAGCCGGAATATTTCGGGTTTATCACCGAACTTCTAATGGACCTGCTGGGACGAGCCAGCCGCGAACTGGGAATTCATTTTGAGTTTATAGATCTGGGCGGTGGCCTGGGAATCCCCTACGACCCCGATGAACAGGCGCTGGATATTTCCGCAGCCGCGGAAACTGTTGCTGAGACTTTCACTGCCAAGCTCAAGGAATATAACCTCGAACCACCACGCTTGATGATGGAACCAGCCCGTTATTTTGTCGGTGACGCCGGGTATATAGTCGGGCGCGTACACGCCATCAAAAACAGTTACACAGAGATAGTCGGCACCGATATCGGCATGAACGTTCTGGCTCGGCCAGCCATGTATGATGCCTACCATCATGTTTATATTGACGGCCGTGAAAATGAGCCACGGCGCAATATGGGAATGTGCGGGCAGATTTGTGAGAATACGGACTACTGGGTAAAAGATCGCCCGCTTCCCGAAAATATTGACCTGGGTGACTTGGCGGTAGTCGAGAACGCCGGGGCATACGGTTACGTGATGAGCTACCAGTACAACGGTCGCCTGCGTCCGGCTGAGGTCCTAGTTAACGATGGCCAGCACTGGTTGATCCGGGAACGCGAAACGTTTAACGCGTTACTGCAGGGCGTACATGTTCCGGAGCATTTGCAATAGCTTGACGCCATGCGAAAAGGTATCGCACCCATGCCCGTGCTTATTTCGGATGAGATTTTGACTTTCCGGCGGGAATCGCTAGCCCTAAGCTAACGGTTCCCGCCGCAAAGTCGACATATCGCCGAAAGAAGCACGGGCCCTTCGGGTTGAGGCGGCGGCAACTCTTCTCGGGTTTTCGAGTTGTAACGCATTACCGCTGAGGGTAGTGCATGATAACACGAAAACCCCGAGAAAAGCCACCGGCGCTCCCAACATGGGCGCGAAAAGGGGTTTGCCTTGTTCCTGGGTTCAACTTTGTCTCGCACGTTGCCGTTTTCCGCCTAGGCGGATCACTGCCACCTTTCGGGATGGCCTCTGCCTCGCAGTTGTGGGGCGGTCTCGCGCAC
>JAWOEV010000176.1:0-7933 GCA_046482565.1 Lentisphaeria bacterium
CCGGTGTTTTTGTCGTTGACACGGGGACGGTGATGGCCGGATGGGTACGCCTTATTATCCCGCAGGGAAAGAGAGGTGAAACGGTTACTTTACGGTATGCCGAGTTACTGCATGAGGATGGTATGGTGGATACTTCGACAGCCAATCGCGCCCGGCAGCAAGACGCATATACAATGAAAGGAACGGCCGACGAGACTTATGAACCGCGTTTCACATACCACGGCTTTCGGTATGTCGAAATTACCGGATTTCCAGGGCAGCCTGAGGTAGATAATTTTGCGGCTTGTCTCGTTCATAATTCCGTGCGACCCGTCGGTACGTTCGAGTGCGCTCACGAACTGATTAACAAGATCCACAGCTGCACGGTGCAGTCGCAACGCTGTAATTTTCAGATGGGGGTTCCGACTGATGATACGCAACGACCTGAACGCCAGGGTTGGGGAGGGGATGCTTGGAGCTATGCTCAGGAAGCCTTTTTTAATTTTAATGTGCCGAGTCTCTTCAGTAAATGGATCGCCGACTTTTATGACCAGCAGGATGATTCGGGAATGGTCGGCATGATTACCCCCCAAGCGGGACCGGAAGAAGACCTTGTCTGGAGTGCTGCCTTTGTCCTTATCCCCTGGTGGCTGTACCTCCATTACGGCGAGCGCCGGATACTGGCGGATAGTTATCCGTATTTACAGCACTATACCGCGTACCTTGAAGCCACCGGACGGCGGGACGTAATCTCCATGACTCCGGAGGAGGTTACTAAGGCATTGTTCTGGCGCTGCGATAAGGATGAGCGTTTACCCGTCGAGGAAAAGCATGGGTATCTCCAGATTGCCAGGTGGGGCGATCATCTGGCTACCAACGAGGGATCTTCGGGTTTTGCCGGAAATCAGCCGGTTTCGATAGCTACGGCGTTTTATTATTATGACGTTACCATCATGGTTCGCATTGCCGAGACCCTGGGTAAAGTGGACGATGCGCGGGAATACAGGGCACTTGCCGGAAAAATCAAAGAAGCGTTTAATACCCGCTTTTTCGATGCGGCCAGCGGCTATTACGATATTGGCTGTCAAAGTGCCCAGGCGTGGCCTTTGGCGTTCGGGCTCGTGCCGGACGAGCATAAGGACCGGGTTTCCGGTTACCTCAACAGTAGCGTGAACTTCCGGCAGCGCCGGATCACTTCGGGCTACGCCGGCACAAAATGGTTAATTGAGGCCATTTCCGAGTCCGGGCGTAACGACATCATCTGGAATCGGGCTGTCGCCACGGATTATCCGAGCTGGGGGTATATGCTGCAGGGCGACAAGACTACCATCACAGAGAACTGGCACGGCGGTGCCTCGCAGTGTCACACTACTCTGGGGGCGGCCATAGATGAGTGGTTCTATTGGGGACTGGCCGGAATTCGGGCCGACGCTTCGGCACCGGGATTCAAGCATATCATTTTTAAACCTTATCTGCCGCCTGACCTTCCCTGGGTTCAAGCTTCCTTGCAGACCCCCAGGGGTGAAATTGTCTCCAGCTGGAAACACGACGGGAGCACAGGTGTCCTCACAATCAACACGCCCGCCAACAGTACGGCTACCGTACACCTTCCGGTGAAGAATGCCGAAAGAGTCAGCGAAAGCGGCGTACCGGCGGTTGACGCTGACGGTGTTGCATTAATTGACTCCGCGGCAGGCAATTGCGTCTTTGCTGTGGGGTCGGGAACTTATTGTTTCAAATTTGCTCTGACAACTTCAGATGGATAGAAGGAACATTAGGAAACAAATGGAATTGATGTTCGATAACTTGATTTGCTACAAGACAATTGGCGAGACTCAACTGAAACTGCATATTTTCAACCCCCCCAGTCACAGCGCGGCAGATCGGCGCTCGGCAATTGTCTTCTTCTTCGGCGGCGGCTGGGTCGGCGGCACGCCGGAACAGTTTTATCCGCATTGCCGACATTTAGCTGACCTTGGGATGGTGGCAATCGCCGCTGAATACCGAGTGGAGAACACGCACCAGGCCAGCCCGCGCGAATGCGTCAAGGATGGCAAATCGGCCATCCGCTGGGTTCGGCGGCACGCCGTAGAACTGGGGGTCAATCCGCAAATGCTCGCGGCCGGTGGCGGGTCGGCCGGCGCCCATGTCGCCGCCGCGGCCGCGGTAACCGAAGGTTTTGAAGAGGAAGGTGACGATCGGGCCGTCAGCTGCCGCCCTAATGCCCTGGTTTTGTTCAACCCCGTTTTTGATAACGGCCCCGGGGGATACGGACACGAACGTGTAAAAGAGTATTGGCAGGCCTTTTCGCCGCTGCACAATATCGACTCCGATACTCCGCCGAGCGTTGTTTTCCTAGGGACCCGAGACCGCCATGTTCCGGTCGAAACCGCCAAAAAATACAAGCAGACAATGGAAAATAACGGCTGCCGTTGCGACCTGCACCTCTACGAGGGCCAAGCTCACGGTTTTTTCAATTTTGCCAATACCGATAACTACAACAGAACCGTCGCTGAAATGGACTCTTTTCTAAATGAACTGGGATACCTGTCGTGTGACGGTACGGATTTTTTTACGCCCGAAAAAGACAGACTCGGCTTACGAATACCCGCGGTGATGCGGGAGGACTTGCCGAATGTGCTGTTACTTGGCGATTCAATTTCCATTGGGTACACCGAGCCGGTCATAAAACTGCTCCGGAATGTATGCAATGTACGCCGGGCACCGGATAACTGCGGGGATACCAAACGTGGCCTTCGGGATCTTGAGGCATGGCTGGGGGATGAGAAGTGGGATCTGATTCATTTCAACTGGGGGCTGCATGATCTTTGCCACCGGCATCCGGATTCACAGGTGTATGGCAATCGTGACAAACAAAAAGGGCAGATTTCGGTGCCGCCGGAGCAGTACCGGCAAAACTTAGAGATACTCGTTAAGCGCTTGGAAAAATCGGCGCCGAAACTGATCTTCGCCAACACCACGGTCGTACCCCCGGGGGAAGCCGGGCGTTTCGAAGGTGACGAGGTTTGTTACAACCGGATCGCTGCCGAAATTATGGATGCACATCGCATTCCGGTCAATGATCTCTACACCCTTACCGCCGGTTTCAGCCCCGAACTATTCTCGAACCCTAGCGATGTGCATTTCAGCGAGCAAGGTTACAAGATCATTGCTCGGCAGGTTGCAGACTCCATCCATAAGCTAAGAATCGGGACCCGAAAATGACTCGTACATTCACCTTGGGACAACACGAAAAAAGCGCCGACTGGGCGCTTGCCGAGCATCTCAACCCCGAGCAGCTGGCGGCGGCCACCGCGACCGGCGGGCCGCTACTGATTGTGGCCGGGGCGGGTAGCGGTAAAACGCGGACGCTCACTTACCGGATTGCCTGGTTGGTAGAGCAGGGCGTTGATCCCGCGCGGATTCTGCTTATGACATTTACCAACCGCGCCGCCCGGGATATGCTGCAACGCGTGGAATTGCTTATGGAGCAGGAGATCAGCCGGATATGGGGCGGCACTTTTCATCATGTCGGGAATCGCCTGTTACGGCTGTACGGGGCGCGGATAGGGATAGACCCTGATTTTACCATACTCGACCGCGACGACTCCAGGGCTTTGGTTCGGACCTGTGTGGACGATCTGGGGTTTAGCGGCGGTAAGCGCCGCTTCCCGAAGAAGAATGTCTTGGGCGCTATTTTCAGTTTGACTACCAATACTTTGGACCCGTTGCACAAGGTTCTGGAAGAGCGTTTCCCGGATCATGCCGACTTATGTGATGAACTGGAAAGTGTGCGCGATCTTTATACTGAAAAAAAACGGCGTTCAGGGGTTCTGGACTTTGATGATCTGCTTTACTGCTGGCTGCGCCTTATGCAGGAAGATGAAGAAGTGCGGGATATGCTCAATGAACGGTTCCAGCATATTTTGGTGGATGAATATCAGGACACAACAGCTTTGCAGGCGGCCATAGTTGATTGTGTTACAGGCGAACACGACAATGTCTGTGTGGTCGGTGATGATGCCCAGGCGATTTACAGTTTTCGGGGGGCGACCTTTGAGAATATTTTGGAGTTTCAGAAACGCTATGAGAATACGCAGCTGTTTAAGCTGGAAACCAATTATCGCTCGACCCCCGAAATTTTGGCCCTGGCCAACGACAACATAGACCATAATCAGTATCGCTTACCAAAAGAACTCAAGGCGGTACGCGAGGCCGGGGTCAAGCCCGCGGTAGTCCCCTGTTACAACCATAACCAGCAAGCTCGGTTTGTGACTGAGTACATCAACCATTTGCTGGCGCAGGGCTATCGGCGTTCTGATATAGCGGTGCTCTACCGCAGTCACTGGCATTCGATGGATATCCAGCTTGAGTTTCAGCGCTCCAACATTCCTTTTGATGTTCGCGGCGGGCTGCGTTTCTTCGAGCAGGCGCATGTCAAGGACATCATGGCGTACCTCCGGGTAATACACAACTCGCGCGATGAAACTGCCTGGCTCCGCATACTTCCGCATATTGAAGGTGTCGGGGAAAAACGGTCTCACCGCGTGCTGAATCGGCTCCGCGAGGCTGAAAAACCGCTGCAAGCCGCAGCGGCCGAGGAAACCGCGAATGAGCTCAATAAAAAAGCCCGGCCGCAGTATCGCAAAATGATAGAGTTGCTGATAAAACTGGCCAGCAAGCGCAAGCCGGCGCGCTTGATCGATACATTGTTTGATGACTTTTATGAAGAATATCTTATTGCCAACTATGAAAATATCCGCTCGCGGCGTGAAGATGTTCGCGGAACCATCGAATTTGCCGAACAATACGAAGATCTGCAGAGTTTTCTGGCCGATATTGCTTTGGCCGGTGAGTATTCATCGGACCAACTGGACTGCGGTCAGGAAGCCGAGGAAGAGGATTCTGTGATTCTTTCTACTATCCATCAGGCCAAAGGCTTGGAATGGAAAATCGTTTTTGTCCCCTGGATGGTGGAGGGGCGCTTCCCCCCCGGTTATTCAATGCGGGAAGAGGACGGCCAGGAAGAAGAGGAGCGGCGTGTTTTTCATGTGGCCATAACCCGAGCCGAACAGGAACTTTACCTCCTGACCCCGATTACCGGCAAAGAACGCGGGCGGCAATCCGGGCGCCTGACTCCCAGCCGCTTCATAAAAGAACTGTCCCATGCTTTGTATGAACCGATGCGCTTGGAAACCGGTGGTAGCGTAGACATGCGACGCGGGTCGCAACCGCGAGCCCAGACATACGACCGCTCGCAGCAAACCGATCAACGAAGTGCCACCAATGATACGGAACCCTATTACGAATACGATCAGGACGTGCCTTTTTAGCAAGACGCCATGCGAAACGGGTATTCGCCCCGGATGCGAGCTGAGGAGTGAATAAGCACAAACCTTGACCATATACCTTAAGGTGGGTTGGGGGTGGTGTTGACGAGTAGCAATTACGGGGTTTTATTAAAGCAAGTTTATGTTTCAATTTATTACCAATACTTACAGTTGTAGAAATTCAATAACATAATGCTCACAAAAGACTTACAGCAATACGGCACGGCTCTGATCGTTTCCGGCCCGAGCGGCGCGGGTAAAAGCACGGTATGTAAAAAACTGCTTGAGACGGAGAAAGACCTGCATTTTTCGGTCTCGTGCACGACTCGCCAACCGCGCCGTGGCGAGAAGGATGGAGTTGACTATTATTTCCTGACGCGGGATGAGTTTAATCAGCGGGTTCAGGGGGGACAGTTCCTGGAGTTCGCTGAAGTGCACGGTGAGATGTATGGTACCTTGCGTGAAGAGGTGGAAAAGTATGTGCGGAAGTGTCGCAATGTACTGCTTGATATTGACGTGCAGGGTGCCCGCCAGGTCAAGTCCCGAATTGTCAATAGTATGCTGGGATATTACACCGAGTATGTCTTTATCGGCCCGCCCTCATACGAAGAATTAGAGAGACGCTTGCGTGATCGGGGGACGGAAGATGAAAATATTATTCAGCGGCGCTTGGAAAATGCGGTTCGGGAACTGGAAGCCTGGAATGAGTACACTTATCTGGTGATTAACGACGAAGTCGATGATGCCGTCAAGCAGTTGCAGGCCATACTGCAGGCGTCGGCCAATACCACGACCCGGGTTCAGCAAAATCCCTGGCCGAGAAAAATAGATGGTGGAGTTTATAATCCGTAACTGGACGTCATGCAAAAAGGTGTTTGCGGGTTTTGTTAGTTTGAAAAGCCACCCGCCAGCCCCGAAGGGAACCCCGGCGGTGGCAAAACCGTTTTCGCATGGCGTCTAAAAAGGGGCTGGTTGCCGCGACCGGAACTGACTATACAGGATCGATTTGACTAGGAGATTATGAAAAAAGAAGATAAAACCAAACTTAAAACCCGGGATGCTGATGCGTGCATTGCCCTGGGGGTGAGCAGTTCTATTGCCGCCTATAAAGCCGCGGATCTGGTCAGCCGCCTAGTCAAGCTCGGGGTTGAAGTGAATGTCATTATGACCGAGAATGCGACCAAGCTGGTGGCCCCGCGGACATTCCTGACGTTGTCACAGCGGCCGGTGATCACCTCTCTTTGGGAGACGCCGGACTGGCGGCCGGAACATATAGCTCTGAGTGAAAAGGCGCAATTACTGGTAATAGCTCCGGCAACGGCCAATGTTATTGCCAAGCTGGCTCACGGCATAGCTGATGACGCCCTTTTAACATTTGCTCTGGCTCATGAAGGTCCCGTACTTGTTGCTCCCGCTATGAATCCCAAAATGTGGCGGCACCCAGCGGTTCGCGAAAACTGTCGCATACTCAAAGAGCGCGGTGTAATATTTGTATATCCCGAATCGGGACCGGTTGCTTGCGGTGACGAGCAGGACGCCGGACGTCTGGCTGATGTCGGCCGTATCTGTAATGCCGTGGAAGCGCATCTGGCGGTGTCGGATGAGTTACGGCGGGTCGGCCGCAACCGGCGCTTAGTTGTAACCGCCGGGCCGACCCGGGAAAACCTGGACCCGGTTCGCTTTTTGACCAATAGGTCAAGTGGCAAAATGGGCTATGCCGTAGCCGAAGCAGCGAGTGCGATGGGGTTTGAAACAGTCTTGATCAGCGGTCCGGTAAACCTGCCCCTTCCGGCAAATTGCGAAGTGTTAAAGGTGTCAACGGCCGCCGAGATGAATGAGGCCGTGATGCGGGAGTTCGGTAAAGCCGAAGCCCTTGTGATGTGTGCTGCGGTTGCTGATTTTACGCCGGCTGAAAAGGCGGTAAACAAACTCAAAAAAGGTGCGGTGGACTCACTGCAACTGTCGCTGCAGCGGACGCCGGATATTCTGGCCAATGTGGCTGAGATTAAGACCGGTGCCCAGACTGTAATAGGTTTTGCGGCGGAGTCCGGCGACCCGATTCCGGAAGCAAGACGGAAGCTGGCTGAGAAGCGGCTCGATTTGGTCGTGGCCAATGATATCAGCCGGGACGATATCGGCTTCGGCAGCCAGGACAACGAAGTCACCTTGGTGAGCGATGGGGAAAGCGAAAAATTGCCTCGGTTGGCAAAAATAAAACTTGCCGTTAAAATCCTGGCCAAAACCTTTTAAAAACAGTCTCACCTCGTGCCTAATATAAGCAATTACTTCGTATTACACCCGTCCCATGGGATGCTGTGGTTGCATCTAACCCGAACATTGCATGAAAAATGAGATTATGCGGTATAAAACATGAATACAAAAGACCTATATCACTTTTTATAAAGTTGCACTTTGTAACCCGGTGCATAATCTCATTTTTCACCCGGAGGGCGAAGCAACAGCATCACATCTTTGCTTTTTCCGGCTTGATCCAAGACCTTATGCCTGGGTGGAGGCAGGTTATTTGCAAAAATGGAAGTTTGTAAAGGAAATATCTGAAAAAGCTGCCTTTCCAACTTTTCCCAGCCAGCTTTTAAAAGAATGGATGGGAAGTTATTTTGAGG
>JAWOEV010000014.1:0-2956 GCA_046482565.1 Lentisphaeria bacterium
GTTTTTGAGCAGATTGCTGACACCTATAACCCATTCGGTAACAGGCGGTAATGGTTCGCCTTCCAGCATCTTGTTGAAAATCTCTTGAAATTTCGGAATAATATAGGTCATTAAAAAGATGGTTATAACTCCCGCAATCACCATAATTACAATCGGATAAGCTAGGGCTGACTTAACGCGCCCTCGAACGCGATCTGCTTTTTCCAGAAAAACCGCTAGGTTATCCAGAGTTCCATCCAGTTGTCCCGCCGCCTCGCCCGCTCGAACCATATTTACATAAAGTTTCGAGAAAGACTTAGGGTGTCCGGCCAGCGCTTCTGAAAAAGTGCCGCCACCTTCGACTGCGTCAGCCAGGTTTTTTATGACATGCGCAACGGCCGGATCCTTGTGGGCCTGGCGTTCCAACGTGCGCAAAGCCCTTACGAGAGCCTGACCGGCTTCGAGAAGGGTTGCAAGTTGCCGCGTAAAGGTAACCAGTTTTTTGCGTTTTATAACTGGCTTGGTCAGCATCATACTGCCTTTTTTTGCTGACCTGCCCCCGCTTTTTGCCTTACCTTTTCCGCCTTTTTTTGCCGCCCCGCCCCCTCGGGCTTCCATAATATTGGTCGCAAACAACCCCATTTGTTTAAGCTTGGAAGCTGCCTGCTGCTGATCTCCTGCGTCAATACGACCTTTTTGTTCCTGGCCCTTGCCATCCATGGCGGTGTATTGAAATGTCGGCATGATAATTCTTACCCTTGCTGCATTTTCTGGTTAATTCCCTCTTGGTCGCGACATTTGGTAATCAAATCACCGTACGATATTTTACCGCCTTCATAGAGCTCCATGAGGTGGGCATCCAGCGTATTCATTCCGAACTTGGCACCGGTTTGAATATCGGACGTGATTCTAAACGTTTTATTGTCACGAATGAGGGCTTGGATAGAGGGTGTAGTAATCATAATTTCGAAGGCCGCTATTCGTCCCGACTTATCCTGACGTTGTAGCAAGACCTGGCTTATTACGGCACCCAAGGTTGAAGCCAATTGGGTCCTGATTTGCTCCTGTTCATCTGTCGGAAAGGCGTCAACTATACGGTTCACGGTCTCCGCGGCCCCAGTTGTATGCAGTGTACTGAACACCAAGTGTCCAGTTTCTGCGGCAGTAACCGCTGCGCGAATAGTTTCTAAATCGCGCATTTCGCCGACCAGAATGACATCCGGGTCTTGTCTCAGCGAACGCCTGAGTGCTTCAGAAAAAGAGGGGACATCAACCCCGATTTCACGCTGAGTAATAACGCTGTTTCCATGGTTATGATAGAATTCGACAGGATCTTCTACCGTTATAATATGGCAGGATCTTTCCTGGTTTATCACGTTTATCATGGAGGCGAGGGTCGTCGATTTACCGCTACCGGTCGGCCCGGTTACCAGAATTAAGCCGCGGGGCCTGAAGAGGATATCCTTTACCGTGTTTGGAAGACCTATATCTTCAAGGGTCATCAGGTCGTTGGGTATGGTACGCAAAACCATCCCGATAACCCCTTTCTGCCGGAAAATGCTTACCCGGAAGCGGGCCTGGTCGCCAAACGCGAAGCCAAAGTCTGTTCCTCCGTCTTCCCGTAGGTGTTGCTGGTGCTGGTCCGAGGTTACTGACTTCATCAAACGCTCAGTATCATCAGCGACAAGCGCTTCGCTGTCCAAAGGTACCAGGTCACCACTGATACGCAACACAGGTGATGACCCTACCGCGATATGCAAGTCACTGGCACCTTCATCAATAACCAATTGCAAAAGGTCTGACATTTCAACTGACATAACTTTCTCCGTTTCATTTTTCCGCTATTTTCAGCTATAATCATGTATACTGCAGGACTTCTTCTACGGTAGAAATTCCGTCCAGAATTTTACGAATGCCGCTTTGTCTCAAGAGGGTCATTCCCTCCTGAACCGCTTGGTTCCTTATTTTTCGAGTAGGCAGACTTTCATTAACCATGTCCTTAACAACAACGCTCATCGGCAATAATTCGAAGATTCCTACGCGACCCCGATAGCCGGTATTATTACATGTATCGCACCCTTTCCCATAATAAAATTTGCGTTCGCCGACCGTTTCCCGATCCAGCCCCAGCAAATCCAGCTCCTTATCATCGGGCACATACTCGACTTTGCAATCCGCGCAGACTCGACGTATCAACCGCTGCGCCAAAATCCCGATCAGGGTCGAGCTTATAAGGAACGGCTCAACGCCCATATCAATAAGCCTTGTAACTGCGCCGGGGGCATCATTAGTATGCAGAGTACTCAGTACCAAGTGACCGGTCAACGATGCCTGTACAGCCATTGCGGCGGTATCGTAATCGCGGATTTCGCCGACCATTATCCGGTCTGGGTCTTGGCGCAGAAAAGCGCGGAGGGCACGCCCGAAGGTAAGGCCTATCTCTTCCTTCATCCCCATTTGCATAATTCCGTCAAGGTTATATTCAACGGGGTCTTCAGCCGTCAGCAGTTTTTCTTCGACCCGGTTAATTTCGCGCAGTCCTGAATACAGCGTCGTTGTTTTTCCAGATCCGGTCGGACCGGTTACGATAAGGATACCATTCGGCTGGTTAATCATCGCCCGGATTTGTTCGAGATCTTTGGCGTCCATCCCGATTTTTTCTAAGTCAAGCTGCACGTTACTGCGATCCAATACACGCATCACCACACTTTCTCCGTATTGTGTCGGCAAGGTGGAAACCCGCAGGTCTATAGGCTTACCAGCGATGCGCAACTCAATCCGTCCATCTTGGGGTTTACGGCGTTCGGCAATATTAAGGTTGCTTAAAACTTTAATCCGGCTGATAACGGGCACCGCCAGGTGTTTAGGCGGGGGTGCCATTTCATATAGCGCACCGTCAATTCTGTAACGAATTTTAAATTCGTTGGCGAACGGCTCAAAATGAATATCGCTGGCTCTGTCTTTTATGGCTTGATAA
>JAWOEV010000136.1:0-9293 GCA_046482565.1 Lentisphaeria bacterium
ACAGATGCCTCAAACCGCTGACCACCAAAAAGAGTATACCTCGGACGCGGTAGACCAGGCGAACCGGAGACATATCTGGACCAACCGCGCTATCCTCTACCATGCAATGAGCCGTTTTAACTCCCCTGAACAGGATCTGGCAAGGGAACAATTTATGGGTGCGTATACTAATGCTTTACAGCGCAAAAGCCCGAGAGGGGCTACCGCCGCCCCAACCCGAAGGGCTCGTGTCTCTTTCGGCGATCTTTCGTCTTTTCGGCGGAAACCGTTAGCTTACGGCTAGCGCATTCCGCCGAAAAGACAAAATCTCATCCGAAATAGGCACGAGCATGGGCCTGATACCTTTTCGCGGACGGTCTACATTACACCGAAAGCCTTGAAAACCGCCTCATTTCATCAATCGGGAGAGTTGCCGGAACCGCAATTCAACCACAGATTCTACTGACGAGACTTTCTTTTTTCGTATGGCGACTTCCCAAGTTTAAGGCCGTAGAGACTTGCACCAAATCAACTGTGAATTAGTTTATGGTTTTGGCTTTGAGATTTCTCCGCACAAATTGCGCCCGTAGCTCAGCTGGCAGAGCAGCTGACTCTTAATCAGCGGGTCGCAGGTTCGAACCCTGCCGGGCGCACCATTTATAAATAAAAGCCCTTCAAGTGTTTACATCATTCTTGAAGGGCTTCTTTTTTGTGGTTGCTGAATTTTTCGGATTAACCGTGGGCTAACTTTTGGCGGGCTTTCCGGGCTAACCTATTTTTTTATTTTCCCCCGCTTCACCTTCACTTAATTCACTTTTTTCACTTATTCAGGCCGCCCGGGGTCTAATTGCTCGTTTTCCGCGGGCTTGGCGGTGCATCCTCGGCGGCAGGTTTTTTTTCGTTATACGCGAGCATTTTAAGTGGTACCTCGTTGATACTGAAATCAACTATACCAGAAGGGCTAAAATCAGCGATCCCGTAGGCACCTGTATCGAAATTCTCTATCGGTCCAAAAATCATTTGCACTATAAAATCATCCCACTTCTTATTCCCGTTACGCCATATTTGTTGGGCGGTCGCCCGCATACGTTCCTGATCGGGCGTCTGTTGGGTGTTTAGGTAAACGCTATAAACCATACGCTTTGTGTTGGCATAAGAGCTGTATCTCTTCTTCACCACGCGATAAGTGTACGGGGTTGCTGTAGGTTTCGGTTGGGGTTGGTTTTCTACTGTGGCGTTTTTTTTGGGTGCAGGTTGCGATATGGTTATGGGTTTAGTTGCAGGTTCGGGTGCGGATTTAAACACTGTGTTAAACAAGATCAAGGCAATCGGTAGCGTAACAATCCCGGCGAAAACCCCCCAAGCGAATACAGTTCTCTTGAGAAGTCCTTTGCTTTTTGTGGAATCACTCATATTAACGGCCCTCTTTTCTTTTGTCGTTTATATCTACCTTAGCCCTATACATTTAAAAGGTCAAAAGCCTGCAATGTCGGCGCTATACTGCCATGCACAAAAAAGACCGCCCCGCGTGTACGAAACGGCCCGGCGCTCCCTCTGATTGAGTTGCCCCCACCCCCTTAAGGATACGGCTCCCTGTTAGTGAACTTAACCGCTATTTGCCCGAAAACAGCCATCCACGGTTTCTTATCATACACAATTCGTTAACGGTGAGTGAGATCGTGCGTAGCGGCCAACCACACAAACCCACCATCATACAAAAAACACCCCCTACTCGCTCCGCCAGCCTTGGGGTTGCAACCAGAGACAAAAGAGTTGCGGCACAATTCGACGGTGCTGATTTGTCGGTAACATTCCATTGAGGCAACGACTTGGTTTCGGTAACAAAAACCGTGAGTCAATGCGCTACTGCCTACCCGCTGCTGTACCTTCCCCCCCCGGCCCCTTGCTTTCACGGGATCCGACGACGCTGTTCCCGTTTACACATGCTCGCCGATGCCAATCACCCGTATTCCGTGCTTTTTGCAGGTTTCGAAGACTTTGTCCTTATGCAGGAATAAGGTTTTGCGAGCCTGTACCGCCAAGGCTTCAGCGTCCGCGGCGATCAGGGACTTAACGGTTTGCATACCTATACACGGTACATCAAACCGCATATCGTGATTGGGTTTCGCAACTTTCACTACCGTAACACCGCCGAACCCGAGTTCGCCACCGCGTTTGATGGCTTTATCCGTCCCTTCAAAGCCTTCCACGGCCAAGACTGTTCCCTTTTTAACCACCACCGTCTGACCGATATCCAGGCGACTGACTTCGCGGGCGATACGCCAGCCCAATTCAATATCATTCTGCAGCTTTTTGCCGGGTTGCTTCCCGACCAACGGGCCTTCCCCCGCCAAGGCATCCTGCATGTAAACAGTAGATGGCAGGACGTGGAGGCCGGATTTTTCAAATTCAGTAGCGACCGTCGAAAACAACGTCTCGGCATTTCTCTCTTTCAACCCCCAAAGCAGTTGCAATGCCTTCAGATCGGGACGCAACCCTTTAAAGAGACGCGACGGCTGGACCTGACCGGCAAAAATCACGCCATCCGCCTGGTGCTTAAGAAGGGAATTAATGCTTTTTTTTATTTGGCCGACATATACCCATTCGACGTGGTCCGCATACTTGGCTATGTCCGGTGAGGTCTCGCCCTTCATGGCCACGGCAACAACCTTATTCTGCTTATTTCGCCGCGCTCCCTGCGCCACCAGAAACGGAAAATCACCGCGTCCGGCAACCAACCCCAGGATTGTCCCGCGGCTTCCGGAATCATGTAAATCCCCCATCAGTCACCGTTCTCCATATCCGCCCCCGGTATTTGGAGTTCTCGCAGTGGAAGTTGCTGGGGAATAATAAATTTTTCAAGATCGGTTGAAGCATCGGCAGGTGTCGCCGGTGCCGCCTGTTGAATCGTCTTCTCAGCCTGCCGCATTCGGAAATTGCGATACTGCTGTACGCCGAACGCGATGAGAACCAGTAAAACGAGGAGTCCCAGCGTCGATAATACCGCGATTCTAGACAACCGATCCCCCAGGCGCCGGGTATCGGTCTCCCCGGCACCCGCAGGATGATAGCGAACCCGGCCGGCCTCACCATCTTGGCCCAGTACAAATCCCCGAACGCCGCCTTTGTTTTTTCCGCCCCCCTCCGCCTTTGACAAGCGTTCGTATTCGGTCAGCAGCGGTTCAGTATCCATGCCGTATAAGCGACCCAGTTGCGAGATGTAGGAACGCGCATAGACGGATGCCGGAAGCTCGGCGATCTTGTCAGCTTCAACTTTTTCTATGAAACTTAGCGGAATTTTAGTTTTCTGAGCCACCTGGGTTATACTCATATTACAGGCCCCGCGACCTTCAAGCAGGCTCTGCCCCAGGGAAATGTCGGTACTGGGGAGGCGAACTCTTTTCGGTTCTTCCACGGTTTTTTCAGGCTGGCTCTGGCTCTCGCTGGTTTTCACAACAGGCTCTTCCTGTATCTCCTCCTCCGGCACTTCTTCCACGTCCGGACGCGCTTCCGGCTCTGCCTCATGCGCATCCCAGGCCAACGCCAAACGCGGCTGACGAGCGCCTGGTTTTGAATCTTCGGGGCGCGGATTTTGTGGTTGTCTGTCTTTGTTCATTGCTGTTCCTCGTCGCCGTCCGAAGCGTTATCTTCACCGTTCTCTCCATCCTCTGCCGCCGTCTCGGATTCAGCCGCTGTATTTTCGTCACCTTTTTGATTGTCTGAAATAAGTATCTCACGCGGTGCCGTGCCCACCTGCGGGCCGATAACTCCGCGTTCCTCCAATATTTCCATGATCATTGCTGCGCGGTTATAACCAATTCGCAGACAGCGCTGTACATAAGAGGTAGTTGCTCTCCGATCCCGTAGAATTACCTCGATAGCCTGCGACACCAGACTTTCATCTTCCGCTGACAATTCTTCGCCGGCCGGGCCTTCTCCGCCACCCCCGCCGGCACTGTCAGTCGATTTAAAGACATCCATATCAAACTCGGGCTCCTGCTGGCTGGAGACGAAGTCAACGACCGCATCAATCTCGTCATCTTCCACCAAAGCACTTTGATTGCGTTCAACTTTCGAGGCCCCGGGGGGTCGGAACAGCATATCGCCGCGCCCCAGCAGGCTTTCCGCGCCCTTGCCGTCCAAAATGGTTCGGCTGTCAACCTGTGAAGTAACCTGAAAAGCAATTCTGGTGGGATAATTGGCCTTGATAAGGCCGGTGATAACATTCACACTCGGCCTCTGGGTGGCGATAATGGTGTGAATTCCTACCGCTCTGGATAATTGGGCAATGCGGGCAAGAGAGGTTTCAACATCTTTCTTTGCGGCCATCATAATGTCAGCCAGCTCGTCAATAATGATCACAATATACGGCAGCTTTTCGGGGATTTCATTGCCGTTTTCATCGAATTCCGGTGTACTGCTCTTTTTGCGCTCATTGAAAGCCGCAATATTACGGGCACCGACAGCCGCACATATTTTATAACGTTTTTCCATTTCATTTATTGCCCAGCGCAAGGCGAGCTGAACTTTTTGAGAATCAGTAATTACCGGCACTACTAAATGCGGCAATGTATTATAACCGCTGAACTCAACCACTTTCGGATCGACCAGAACCAACTTAAGCTCTTCAGGCGTGAACCGATAAAGCAACGACATAATCAAGGCATTGATACATACTGACTTACCACTGCCGGTAGCGCCAGCGATCAGCAAATGCGGCGCGCGCCCCAGGTCAAGGACCACCGGCTTACCGTCAATGTTACGCCCCAGAAGCAGTGGAATGTCAGCCTTACTGTGTTTCCAAGTATGGGTTTTCATGAGGTTCCGCAAACTGACTGTTGCGGCGTCGGCATTGGGCACTTCGATCCCCACCGATTTTTTACCGGGGATGGGGGTAAGCATACGCAGGCTTACGGCGCGCAACTCCATGGCAATATTTTTACTGAGCCGGCTGATACGTTCCACTTTTATGCCGGGGGCGGGTTTTACTTCAAACAAGGTTACCCGCGGGCCACTGGTAGCCTGCCCCACCTTGGCGTCAATCCCGAAGCTGTCCAGGGTATCCTGCAACACCGCTTTTTTATGCTCAATCTCAGAAGCATCAACGGTTGTCTCACTTTTCTGGCCGTCATGCAACAACTCCAAGGGCGGCAACTTATAATCGCTCGGTTTTTTCCTGGCTTTGGCGACCGGTGCCCGCCGGGGGGTTTTCTGGACGGCTTTAGACTCGGTGGCAGGCGCGGGTTCCGAGCTTGGCGTTTTTTTGGCTTTAGAAGCTTTTTGCTTCGGCGTCTTTTCCTGAGAAGCTTCAGAAGCCACCTCACGCTCAGCGCGTTTCTGACGTAGTTCTGCTTTCATCTGCCGACGCGCTTCACGTTTTTCCTGCAAGCGTTGTTTCAACCCTTTCGCCCCGTCTCTGCCCCTTTCTGCGGCTTTCTCTTCGCCGCCCTTACCGGCGGCGGCAATTTTTTTAAGGAACAAGGCATGCCAATCATAGAGCCAAAGGACGGTGAATCCCACCCCGATCAGAGCAAACGAAATCACCGCACTCCCGGTCGGGTTCATGATTATACGCATCCAGCCCTCACCGGGAGCACACAGAAAATAGCCAATAACCCCCCCGGGTGTCTGCCGGATATTCAAGGCGGCCGCCGCCCCCTGCCACAGATCCGGCCAAATGCCGAAAAGCATGGAAAACCCTAAACCTATAAGTAATAACGAACCCCAATACTCCCATCCGACCGGACGCAACCCTTTGCCGGAAAATAAACGCCGCCCAAAGGATAAAAGTATGATGAAGACAAAGGGATAAGCCGCAAATCCCATAGTCAAAAGAAAGATCCAGGATACCCAGGCGCCAAAATACCCAATCCAGTTATGGATTACATAAGATTCAACGCCGCCGGACAAGTAGTCTACATCCCGGGGATGATAAGTAAGCAACGATAAGCAAACTAAAAGACTCAGCACTACAAAGCCGATCAATACGATTCGGCTAGCGATGCCGTCCGGTCGATGCCGTTCAGGACCTGCGTGCTTTTCAGGCGTATTCTTCTTTTCTGCCGTTTTTTTACCCATATTACCAATACTTTAACGCCACGAAACGGACTTTGCACGAAACAACCACAGCTAATTTTTCCAGCCTTGTCCGGGGTATTTGCTCTCTGCCAATGTCAGATTATGTTGGAACGGCATTATAATTCCTGCTTAAAACCGTGACAAATTTATAATATAACAAGAGTAAAAGACTGTATGGGATTCGTATCCAGCACCTTAATATTCGCTGCGTGTCTCCTCGCCATCAGCACTATTTTCGCCTTCATCCCCCCCCGGCACCCAGATTTATGGAAACGTTTACCGCGCCATCGTAATTCAGGCGGAATCATGGGGCTTATATGCCTCATGTGGTGTGCCTCATACGCTCTGCCCATGTTTGAAGAAACATCTCCGCAAATACGACTTTTTATAACGATATTAGTGCCCGTAATCGCGGTTCTGGCCTACTTTTTTCTGTCGTTTATCTTTGCCCGTGCTCTAGGCGGCCTAGTAGTGCTGGGCGTCACGCATTTGCTGGGGGTCGCATTCGTTGCGAACCCTTGGGGACGCGCTCTATACGCTGCCCTCTGCTACCTTTTGGCGGCGGGCGGCATCGCCATAATAATTTCCCCCTGGCTGTTGCGCGATATGCTCGAAAAAGCCGCTTACGCGCGACTCCAGCGCTATTTGGTTCCCGCTATTTTAACTGTCAGTGCCCTTACCATGGTGGCCATTGCCGTAATTTGAGGCGCTTATGGCCGATATTCCCGCAGGTTTAAAAGATTTCCTCAAAAGTTGCCGGCTGCCTGATAACAAATGGGCTGAACTGGAAAAACTTCAAGACCTCCTGCACCTCTTGGTCGCGGCAAATAAAAAGACCAACTTGACCCGCATCACCTCCGCCAGCGATTATTGGATTAAGCACATTGCTGACAGCCTGAGTATTGGCCGGTTTCTGCCGGAAATCATGAGCGCTCCTTATCGAGTCGCCGACGTCGGGTGCGGGGCCGGTTTCCCGCTTTTGCCATTGGCCTGGGCCAACCCCCGGCTTACCACGGTCGGGATAGAAGCTAAACAGAAGAAAACCGATTTCATCGAATCCGCCACGAGAAAGCTGGGCATACAAAACTGTACCGTAATTCCCCGCCAGATGCGCGAGGCCGCCGATCTTCCGGAATACCGCGCCAGCTTCGACATTATCGTTGCCCGCGCCGTAAAAAATGCCGCGCTCGTAGTAAAAGAATCACACAAACTGCTTAAACCCGTAGAGAGCGCCCAAATAATTCTTTACAAAACACCCGACTTAGTGGAAAAAGAGCACCTTCCCCTGATTAAAGCGGCGGCAGAAGCAGGTTTGACGGTTCACTACTCCGACATTTTCTTCCTGCCCCAAAATAAAGGCAGGCGTCAATTCACTCTTGTGGCAAAGCGCACTTAGTCGGCTTAAAGGACTGGCTATTTTTAACTCACATATTATGGTTAGGCGTCAATTCTGCAACACGAAAAATTTAAACAGGTGGACGATATTATGCAGGAATGGGCGGAGAACTTGCTGAAGCTTCAAGAAAACGATTTGCGTATGGATAAACTCCAGCAGCAAATAGATACCGTACCAAAGGAAAAAGCTGAGGCCCAGCAACTCCTGCAGAACGAACTGGATGCCTTGCAGTCAGCCCGGAATCATGTGCAAGAACTTCAGAAAGCCATCAAAAACGTTGAAATCGATATAGACTCAAACAAAGAAAAACAGCGCGATTTTGAAAAGAAGTCCACCATGATCAAGGACAACAACGACTACCGCGCCGCATTACAGCAAATTGACACCTGTAAAACAAAAATTTCCAACCTGGAAGATCAACAATTGGAATACATGCAGGAACTGGAAGAAGCACGGGAGAAAGCCGCCAAAGAGAATAAAGCCAAAGAAGTTGCCGAAAAACGCGTGAATGACATGCTTTCCGACCTTGACAAGCGCGCCCAAAAATGCGAAGAACAGATCAGCAAACTGCGGGAACGGAGCGAAGAATTGGCCGCGCAAGTCCCGTCTCAACCCCTGCGTAAATACAAACGCTTGCGTACCAGTCGTCTGAATAACAACAGCAACCCCGAAGTATTTGTTGAAGTCAAAGACACCACCTGCATGTCCTGCCATATGAATGTACCGCCGCAGGTCAAGACCAATGCCCGCAAAGGCATGCTTGAACAGTGCCCTCAGTGCAATGCCATGCTCTACGCCTGACCCGGGTTGATCAATGGATGTTGCCGAAAAACCTGTATGGCACTTAGCCGTTGCGTATGCCGGAACCAATTATTCAGGCTGGCAAATCCAACCATGGACGAAAACCGTACAAGGAGAAATTCAGCGCCGCCTGCGTCATCTTTTCCGGGATGACGAATTGACTGTCGCCGGCACCAGCCGCACCGATGCCGGCGTCCACGCCCTAGACCAACATGTCACTTTCACCTCCTCCGGTAACGGCATGCCCAAAATACCCCCTGGTAAATTGTGTCTACTCTTGAACCGATGGCTCCCAGAAGATATCCGCATCCTTCATGCCTCCAGAGAACCCCCTCGGTTCCATGCCCGTCACAGCGCCAAGGCGAAAGCCTACACCTATGCCGTGCGCAACGGTCAATCTATCAGCCCGTTTGAATCCCCTTTCCTGTGGAATGTCAGCTATAAATTGAATTTTGAGCGGTTGCAGGAAGGAGCAAAATACTTGGAAGGAACCCATGACTTCGCCGCCTTCTGCGCCAAGCCGTATCGGCATGAATCAACCCTCAGGACAATCCACCGTTTTAACATTACGCACCGCAACAATTACCTCTATTTCTCGGTAATCGGCAATGCCTTTCTTTATAAGATGGTGCGCACCCTTATTGGCTATCTGGTCATGACTGCCGGCCGTAGTACTGAGGACTGGACAACCGCGGACATTGATGGGCTGTTCACCTCCCGCCAACGCCCGCCTGATTTACAAACCGCCCCGCCCGAAGGTTTGTTTCTGGCCAAAGTTTTCTTTAATGAGGATGACTGGCAAAACTTCTCCCCTGTCCTGCCGCCGCACCATTGGACTCCGGCTACCTGAGTGTCCGTGGATCAATGACGATTATTCCGAACATTGCATGAAAAATGAGATTATGCGACACTGTTGTTACGTGATAGTATGTGGTTTTCTGCCCAGTCAAAGCGGAAAGTACAGTTCCTGGAGCGATAGTACATCCAGAGATGCTAGTCCCGGATTAAGCGAACCTTGTGTTTGAGTCTGATTTCTTCA
>JAWOEV010000157.1:0-6227 GCA_046482565.1 Lentisphaeria bacterium
GTTTAATATAATCTAATAAATAATCGCTATTAGCACCAATTTTCAGTAGAATTTCCTCGCCAACTTTAAATTCATTCTGTTTTCGTGAATACTGTATGTTTCTTATTATCTTGCAGTCTCTGCCGATAATAACATTCCCTTCGATGAAAACTCCCGGTAGCAGGCGGGTGCCTTCGCCGATGATCGCATTGCCTTCTATACGAACGGTATCGCTTAGGTTGCCGCTGATTTCGTCATGATCAAAGGCACCGACCAGCATTTCGTTTAATTTCAGAAGATCCCAGGGATAAAGGATTCGGAGACCGGTCTGCACCGTAATCCTGTTAGCCCCCTCTGGTATCTGTCTGCTGTCTCCCGCCCAGGCCAGTGGTTGTCCGCCTTTGTCCTCCAAAACGGTGTTGCTGTTCTGCGTTGCCAGGTTTTGCAGATCGGGGGGGGGGATATAGGCATCCCCCGGGATATATATCGCAGGTTGCTGGAGATCGCCTTCATCCGCTATGGGTTGCAGGCCAGCCGCCTCAATGTTCTTCTTCTGCAGAGTGTGGAGCGGCTGGTTGGCGGCCGGCAGTTCGCTTACCGTCCGCAGCAGGGTTAGAGGATAACAGCTTTTTGGAGAAGGGGAGGGCAGGATAAACGCTTGCATCAGGCAAGTTCCTTTTCGGCTATACGGGTCAGTTCGGCGATCCATTTGTCCACCAGTTTTTTATCTTTGGCCTCAACCAGAAAACGGATTTTCGGTTCGGTCCCGGAATAACGAACCACCACCCGTCCGACCCCGTTGAGTTCGGCCTGGCAGTTTTGTATCGCTTCCGTAAGGGGCAGGATTTCATCAATCGGTTTACGTTCAGCAACGCGCACGCTGACCAGTTTCTGCGGATATTCAGTCATGCAGTCAGCCAGCTCCGAAATCGGCGTATTTTTTTCCTGCATCAGCCGCAATACCTGCAGGGCGCTGATTATGCCGTCGCCGGTAGTAGCGTAATCCATGAAAATCAAATGCCCTGATTTTTCACCGCCGAGGTTGAAACCGCCTTTGCGCATTCGGTCAATGACATAGCGGTCCCCGACGTCAGTGGTCTCGGTCTTGATACCGTGTTCATGCATCGCGTCGAGCAGTCCCAGGTTGCTCATTGAAGTGACCACGAAAGTGTCTTGGAGAAGGCGGTTACCGGCTTTGTAATGCAGGGCGCACATGCCCAGCACCCGGTCGCCGTCAATCAACTTGCCGTTTTCGTCGCAGAAAATGACCCGGTCGGCATCGCCGTCAAAGGCAATTCCGACATCGGCGTTGTGTTCGAGAACCGCCTTACCGACGGTTCCCGGGTAGAGTGCGCCGCAGTCTTCATTAATATTGAACCCGTCCGGGTCAGTATGCAGTTCAATAACTTCAGCCCCGAGTTCTTCAAAAATCCACGGGCCGATACGGTAAGCCGCGCCGTTGGCGCAATCCAAAACCAGTTTCAGGCCGTCGAGTGTATGACTGCCGATAGAATTTTTGGCAAACTCGATATAGCGGCCGCGGGCATCTTCTATCCGTCTGGCCTTGCCCAGCTTATCACTGCGGATGTGATCACTGCTGAAACTGCTGCTCAGAATGGCATCCTCGAGCTTTTCCTCAATTTCATCGCGCAGCTTGAAGCCTTTCGAGTCAAAAAGCTTGATGCCGTTATCATCAAACTCATTATGCGAGGCGGTAAGCATAATACCGACCGCGGCATTCATGGTGCGGGTCAAATGGGCAACCCCCGGGGTCGGGAGCGGGCCGACCAGAAGAACGTCCATGCCGGATGATACCAGGCCGCTGGTCAAGGCCGTCTCCAGCATATAACCGCTGAGCCGCGTGTCTTTGCCGATAAGAACTCGCCTGGAGGGCTTTTCCTGCGATCCCATCACGTGCCCGACCGCTTTGCCGAGACGCAAGGCTATCTCCGGGGTGACAGGATAGCGGTTGGCAACCCCGCGAATGCCGTCGGTGCCAAAAAGCTCAGTCATAATTGCTTCCTTCTCAGTCTGTAAGCTTTGTCAATAATTCTCCCATACCCACATACTCCCACACTCCCTCACCCCTTCAACATACCGTCTTTTACGAATTCCCGCCACCGCGGATTCAGCTGCCGCCGCGCGCAAGGGGAACAGAATTTTTTTTCAGTGCCGACCGCATTCGAATTTGCATCTTGTCCCGGCCGCCCTATATTACTTAATTCAGATATTGATATAAAAGCAATCCGCAGTCTTGAAGTTAAATATAAAAAGGAAGAAAAAATGAGTAAAATTCAGCAACGACATGTCTATACTTCAGAGTCCGTTTCCGAGGGGCATCCCGATAAGGTTTGCGACCAAGTTTCAGATGCAGTGCTGGACGCCTGCCTGGAGCAGGATCCGGACAGTCGCGTAGCCTGTGAAACACTGGTTACTACCGACCTTCTGGTTCTCTCCGGTGAAATTACCACTCGCGCCTCCGTCAATTGGGAGCAGGTAGCACGCGGTGTCCTCCGGGATATTGGCTACACCAGCGATGATATCGGATTCAGCGCCGACAGCTGTAAGGTTTTTATGTGCCTTCATCCGCAGTCTCCCGACATCTCTCAGGGAGTTACCGAAGGCGAAGGCTCTTACCATGAGCAGGGTGCCGGTGACCAGGGTATGATGTTCGGCTACGCCAGCGATGAAACCAAAGAATTGATGCCCGCCCCCGTCCTCTATGCCCACAAGATCGTTGAACGCCTCGCAGAATTGCGTCACAACGAACCGGGAAAATACGCTTACCTGCGCCCCGATTCCAAGAGCCAGGTGTCATTCTTATATGATAACGGCCAACCGATTGCGGTGCGGAATGTTGTGGTATCACACCAGCATACACCGGAAGCCAAAGACGCTGATCTGGAAGCCCTCGTGCGCCAGGTTTCGGAAGAAGTTATCCCGGCGCGTTTCTTCGACGGCGAAATTGAATATTTTGTCAACCCGACCGGCCGTTTTGTCGTCGGCGGCCCGCACGGAGATACCGGCTTGACCGGGCGCAAAATTATTGTTGACACTTACGGTGGTGTCGGTTGTCACGGCGGCGGTGCCTTCAGCGGCAAAGACCCCTCGAAAGTGGACCGTTCCGCAGCTTACAAAGCGCGTTACGTAGCCAAGAACGTCGTGGCTGCCGGACTCGCCAAGAAGTGTGAAGTCCAGGTATCATACGCGATTGGCGTTGCCGAGCCGCTCAGCCTGAATATCGACACGTTCGGTACCGGGACCATTAGTGACGAGCAGGTTCAGCACCTCTTGGAGAAAACCGATATTTTCGATTTCCGCCCGGTTTCGGTGGTCAAGAATCTCGGCCTGAAAACCCCGTTTGAAAATGGTTGGAAGTTCCGCGACACCGCGGCCTACGGTCATTTCGGTCGTGAGCAGTTCCCCTGGGAAAAGACGGACAAAGCCGAGCTTCTGAAGAAGGCGGCGGAGGAACTCTAATGGCCCCCAAGCTTATAGGAATCGGCTCAGCCCTGGTTGACCAGCTGGCTTACGTAGATGAAGAGTTCGTCAGCAATATCCATGGCGCTAAAGGCGGCATGGAATTGCTTGATAATCCCGCCATGGTTGAACTGCTGGGTGCTCTCCCCGAAGACCCCCACCGGGTCCCGGGGGGATCCGCGGCCAATACCGTCGTCGGCGCCGCCCGGCTCGGTATCAAAACCGGACTGCTGGCCAAGGTCGGCAATGATGAAGCCGGTTCGTTCTACCGGCGGGCCGCAGTCGAGGCTGGAGTTGACGACCAGGCGTTCAAGGTCTCTGAAGATATCGCTACGGGATCCTGTATTTCACTGGTGACTCCGGATTCGGAACGCACTATGCGGACGTACCTGGGGGCGGCGGCCACGCTGGCACCGGAAAATATTACCGTCCATGATTTCGAGGGCTTTTCGCATGTGCATCTGGAAGGATATCTCCTTTTCAATGAGACCCTTATCATGCACGTTCTCGAATGCGCCAAAGCGGCAAAGTGTAAAGTGTCGCTCGATCTGGCCGCCCCGGAAGTGGTCACGGCCAACCTCGACAAGCTTCCCCGGATTCTGGAAGAATATATTGATATTGTGCTTGCCAATGAAGAAGAGGCCGCTGCCTTTGCCGGAACCCGCGACGAAATGGAAGCCCTGAATGAATTAAGTGAGCTTTGCGAGATTGCCGTGGTCAAGCTCGGCAAGCGTGGCGCCCTTATCGCTCATGCCGGTGAGACTTATTCAGTCCCCGCCTTCCCCGTGGAAGCGGTTGATACAACCGGTGCCGGCGACCTGTGGGCGGCCGGCTTTCTCGCCGGCCTTCTTAAGGGACGGCCCCTGAACGTATGCGGCGAATGGGGTGCCAAGGTAGCTGCCGAAGTCATTAAGGTGACCGGGGCCGCCGTCCCCGAGGAAGCATATCTGCGACTGCTGGATGAAATGGGGGAAATCAACCCTGAGCAGGAAAACGCCGGTTCTTAACCTGATAATGTCGCCAAGATCTCAAAGCCTAAACACAAAGTAAAAGTAGAAGTAGAAGAAGTAGAATAAATAAAGGAATAAAATAAATGTCAATTGTAAAAACCGATAATTATTGGATAGCGGATCCGAACCTTGCCGAGTTCGGTCGTAAAGAAATCGATATCGCCGAAAAAGAAATGCCGGGGCTGATGTCAGTACGTGAAAAGTACGGACCGCAGAAACCGCTGGAAGGTGCCCGCATTATGGGCAGTCTGCACATGACGATTCAGACCGCCGTGCTGATCGAAACCCTGACCGAACTCGGGGCCGATGTGCGCTGGGCATCCTGCAATATCTTCTCGACCCAGGATCACGCCGCCGCCGCTATCGCCGCAGCTGGCGTTCCGGTCTTTGCCTGGAAAGGCGAAAACTGTCGGGAATACTGGGAATGCACAAGAATGGCACTCTCGTTCCCGGGCGATAAAGGCCCGAACCTGATTGTCGATGACGGCGGTGACGCCACCCTGATGATCCATCTCGGCTATGAGGCGGAAAAAGACAGCTCCGTCCTGGATGCCGAAGCCGGCGGCGAGGACGAGGAAGAACTGCAGAAACTGCTCAAAGAAATCCTGTCGGAAGACGATGGCAAATGGCATCGTGTCGCTGAAGACTGGCAGGGAGTTTCAGAAGAAACCACCACCGGTGTGACGCGCCTCTATCAACGCAACGAAATCGATTCCCTGCTGGTCCCCGCCATTAACGTTAATGACTCGGTTACCAAGTCGAAATTCGACAACCTCTACGGTTGCCGTGAATCACTGGCCGACGGTATCAAGCGCGCGACCGATGTTATGGTTGCCGGTAAAGTCTGTGTTGTCTGCGGCTTCGGCGATGTCGGCAAAGGATCGGCTGCCGCTCTGCGTGGCTTCGGTGCTCGCGTTATGATTACCGAGATCGACCCGATCTGCGCCCTGCAGGCCGCTATGGAAGGTTATGAAGTCGTCGAGCTCGAAGACGTGCTCGATCAGGCCGAAATCTTCGTGACCTCCACCGGTAATAAATCCGTGATTACCGCCGATCACATGGCCAAAATGCGCGATCAGGCTATTGTCTGCAATATCGGGCACTTCGATAACGAAATCGGGGTCAATGACCTCAAGAAATATCCCGGCGTCGAGAAGTTGAATATTAAACCGCAGGTTGACAAGTATGTCTTCCCTGACGGCCATTCAATCATCCTCCTGGCCGAAGGCCGTTTGGTAAATCTGGGTTGTGCCACGGGGCATCCAAGCTTCGTTATGAGCAACTCATTCACGAACCAGACCCTAGCTCAGATCGAGCTGTGGACCAAGGATTACGATATTGGCGTTTACACCCTGCCCAAGCACCTGGATGAAGAGGTGGCCCGCCTGCACCTCGATAAACTCGGTGTCAAGCTGACGCGCCTGAGTAAAGAACAGGCTGAATACCTCGGAATATCACCCGACGGTCCCTACAAGCCTGCACATTACCGCTATTAATCCCGCGGTAACAGTAAAACACCCCCGGGGGCAAGTCGCTAACTGCGGCTTGCCCCCTTTTTTTCGTCTGCCAACAATGTAGAACGGACTTTCCTGTCCGTCTCAGTGAACCGAAAGCCTACGGGCAAGAAAGCCCGTAGTACGTAAGATGGACTTTCCAGTCCGTCTCAGTGAACCGAAAGCTACGGGCTTGGAAGCCCGTAGTACGTAAGATGGACTTTCCAGTCCGTCTCAGTGAACCGAAAGCCTACGGGCAAGAAAG
>JAWOEV010000073.1:0-2672 GCA_046482565.1 Lentisphaeria bacterium
GGACCGAACCATCCTGGATTTGCACCCCGACCCGGCAATCATGTACGAAGAGCTTAAAAAAGCCGGCTCGAACCTTGAAGAGGCGTACTATAAGTTTTTAGACTACAGTCGTGCGCAGTATAACCTCATTGAAGAAGGGTATTTCAATCAGGGACTGGATACGGTCGCGGAGCTTCTGAAGTACTATGGGCCACAGGTTTTCAAACTCAGTTTCCTGACTACCATGGACCGGGCCGTGAAAAAGCGGTTACCGAACCCTTACCTGCGTGATATATTCGATTTTTTCGTAAAATATGTCGGGTCCGCGGCTACTCGCGCCCCCGGTTTCATGAACTTGCTTCCGCACATTCAGTTCGGTTACGACCTCTGGTATGTGAAAGGGGGGATGTATAACCTGGCAAGAGGCCTGGAACGGCTTCTCAGCGAGCTGGGCGTCACCATAAATCTTAACACCGAAGTGACCAATATCACCAAGGTCGGCTCCCGCGTAACCGGCGTCGAGACTGCAGTCGGGCATTACCCGGCGGATTGGGTCGTTTCCAACATGGAAGTTATACCGGCATATAAAGAACTTCTCCACGAAAAAAGCGGCTTCCTGAACAAGCTGAAAAAGTTTGAGCCCGCCTGCTCGGGTTTGGTTATCCACCTCGGCGTTGACCGTATATACGGTAACCTTGCGCACCACAACTTTTTCTATTCGGCGAATCAGCGTGAACATTTCAACAGCGTTTTCAAAAAACGGGAGCTACCCGCTGACCCTACCCTCTATGTTGTTGCCCCCTCCCGAACCAACCCGAAGGTGGCTCCCGCAGAACATGACAACCTGAAAATCCTGCCCCATATCCCATATCTGAATGAGGCGCACCCTTACACTCGCGATGATTACATGGATTTAAAGGACCGCGTCCTGCAGAAACTGGAAAGGATGGGGTTGACCGATCTTCGGAAACATATCGTCACGGAACATGTATGGACGCCGCACGATATTCGCCGGATGTATTATTCGAACGGCGGCTCAATTTACGGAGTCGTCAGTGACATCTGGAAGAACTATGCATTCAAGGCACCGAAACACAGCAGCAAATACGACAACCTGTACTTCGTCGGCGGTAGCACCAACCCCGGCGGCGGCATGCCGATGGTAACTATGTCCGGCCAGCTGGTGGCTGAGGAAATCGGCCAGCGGGCAAACAAAAGCAAAGATTGAAACACACTATGCCCCAGACAAACATTGAATTTACTGTCAGCCGCTTGCGCAAAAGCTTTGCAAGCGGCCGGACCCAGCCGCTAAGTTGGCGGCGAAGTCAACTCCATGGCCTGCTGCAAATGTTCAAGACTCACGCACCGGAATTCACGGAAGCACTGCGGGATGACCTCGACAAGCCGGTTATGGAATCCAGAGTAAGTGAAACGGGCTACGTTCAAGCCGAAATCAAGTATGCCCTTAAGCACCTCAAAAAATGGGCCGCCCCGCAATCTATCTTCACTCCTTTACGACTGCGCCCCGGGAAGGCTTGGATTCAGCCTGAACCCTACGGTACGGCCCTGATTATCGGCCCGTGGAATTTTCCCGTTCAACTGGCTTTGACCCCGCTGATTGCAGCTGTAGCGGCCGGGAATTGCGCCATTTTAAAGCCTTCCGAAATCGCCCCGGCAACTTCCGCCCTCCTGGCGCGAAGACTACCGGAATATCTTGACAGAGAAGCGATTGCAGTGATCGAAGGGGATGCGGACACTGCCAAGCTCCTCCTTAAGCAAAAATTTGATTACATATTTTACACCGGCAACCCGGCAGTCGGACGCAAAGTTATGGCCGCCGCCTCGGAACATCTTACCCCTGTAACCTTGGAATTGGGCGGCAAATGTCCGTGTATCGTCGATGACACATGCGATATAAAAGTTGCCGCGCGACGCATTGTCTGGGGTAAATATCTTAATGCCGGCCAAACCTGCGTGGCCCCGGATTATTTACTCGTGCAAAAATCAATCGAGCCGGAATTAGTGGATTTGATGTGCCGTGCAATCAGCGATTTTTACGGCAACGATCCCCAGGCAAGCCCTGACTACGGGAGGATTGTCAGCGACAAGCACTTTCAACGTCTGACCGAACTCCTAACCGGAAAACATGAAATTATTACAGGGGGTGGAAGCGCCGCGGAAAACCGTTTCATCGAGCCAACTATAGTACGGGAAACACCTCTTAATGGTTCGTTAATGCAAGATGAAATTTTCGGCCCCATCCTGCCCGTTTTGAATTTCCAGCACCTGCAGGAGGCGGTAGAGTTCGTTAACCAACGCCCTAAGCCCTTGGCCCTGTATCTCTTCAGTTCGGACAGACACAGCCAGAATACCATCTTGGAGCACACAAGCGCCGGCGGCGTTTGCATAAACGATACTATCATGCAACTCGGGGCTCCGCCTTTACCCTTCGGTGGGGTCGGGGAAAGCGGCATGGGCCGCTACCACGGCAAAGCGGGCTTTGACACCTTTAGCAACGCCAAAACCATCCTCAAGCGCCGCACCTGGTTTGATCCCTCATTGCGCTACCCACCATACGGATAAAAAAACAACAAGGAGCGAATCCAGAGTAACCACGGGCTTCCAAGCCACTCTTAAAAGCCCGATAGATATCACCACTAGATATTGACAATATATGGACTTGCCGAAGAACT
>JAWOEV010000121.1:0-2986 GCA_046482565.1 Lentisphaeria bacterium
AGTTACCAAGACGGTGTTAATGGTGAGAGTTAAAACGCGACGATTCAGTATGTGTTTCATCTTTTTATAGTTCCTTATTTCGGTCTTTTTTATTTTTTTACCACAGAGAGCACAGAGTTCACAGAGGGTCAAGCTCGTGTGCCGGGCATCACTGCTCGGTCAGTCGCAACCCCCGGGGGATAAGCGCGTAGCGCATGAGTCCGCAGAGGAAATCGGCGAACAATGCCATAAGGGTGACAGGTATAGCGCCAGCCAGCAGGGTTTCGGTCTGCATCATATCAATACCCGTAAAAATCAGTTCACCCAAACCGCCGGCCCCGATCAGATAGGCCAGAGCCGCGGTGCCGATGTTGATTATCAGCGCTACGCGGAAGCCGGTGAGCATCACCCGCATCGCATTGGGCAGTTCGACTGATAACAGTATCTGAAACGGTGTCATCCCCATGCCTTTGGCGGCGTCTATCATGGGCGGCGGCACGGCGGTAATGCCCGCCAAAGTGTTGCGGGCAATCGGCAGGACGGAATAGATGAACAAAGCGAAAACCGCGGTTTTGGCACCGATCCCGAGGATTCCCATGATCAATGCGAGGACGGCCAGTGACGGGATTGTCTGGCCCAGGCCGACGATGTACATGACGACCCCGGCAATCGGCTTGAAGCGGCGTCGTGTGAAAAGAATGCCGATGCTTATCCCGGTTGCTGTTGCCAGAGCCATACTGAATGCCACCAGTTTTATGTGTTCGAGGGCTAAAGCAGCGACTTGCGATCGGTTAGCGGCATTCGCAAAGTAATCTACGACGCCGGTGCGCTCAATAATGATACCGCCGCTGACCAGCAGGATAAATAACGCGAAATGGTAAAGTCTTGTGAAAAATCGGTTCATTGTTGCCCCGTTTTCCTCTGAACTTTGATCCCCGTCGGGGTCGCCAGTTTTTCGAAAGCGGCCGTCCCGGCATCAACCACAATGGCTAGCAGTGAGACCAGGATGGCCCCGGCGATTACCTTTTCATCGTAGGCTTGGTCAATACCCCTCTGAATAAACACCCCGAGTCCGCCGGCGCCGATATAAGCGGCAATCGCAGCGATTCCGATCGACATTACCGCAGCGGTTCTGAGGCCAGCCAGAATGACCGGGACCGCCAGCGGAATTTCCACTTCCTTGAGAAGTCGCCACTGGCTCATGCCCATGCCGCGCCCGGCATCAATGAGTTCCGGCGGGACGTTTTTGATCGCCGTGTATGTATTGCGGATTATGGGGAGCTGGCTGTAAAGAACCAAAGCGGTAACGGCGGGGACTTTGCCCATCCCCTGCCCGAAAGGCGACAGTAGCGGCAGCATAAAACCGAAGAGTGCGATGGAAGGGATGGTCATGAGAATATTTGCCGCATTGATAATCCGTTTGGCGATTGCTTCGTGCCGAGTTATCAAGATCCCGGTCGGTACGCCGATCAACAAAGCAATCCCTAGGGCAAGCCCGACCAGTATGAGATGTTCCACGGTCAGGGTTATACACCTTTCATAATTCTCAATGATGAAATTGAAGGGGCCCATTGCCGTTATTCTTTCCCCTTGCCTTTGCCTGTCGGCTCTTCTGCGGAGTAGATATCCAGGATTGCATCCTGAATATCCTGATAGGAAATTGTGCCCGCAAAACGCCCGTTGTCATCTACCACGCACAGAACTAGGATATCGTGCATAAGCATATAAGAGAGAGCGTCGCGTAGCGGACTGCGCATTTCAAGCGTCACCGGAAATTCCTCGGCCAGGCTTCCGGCATTGCCCGTTTCGGGCTTGAGCAATTTTGGGGTGACATAACCCCGGGGTGCGTCATCCTTGACCACAATCCCGAACGGTTTTCCGCTATCCTCGATCTGCTGCAGGGCCTCCTTGGCGTCGGTCTCGGCGTTGATGACATTGCCGGGGTTGGAGTTAACCGCATCCCGCACCCGTTTAAGCCCCAGTACCTTGAGGGTTCGATCCGCTCCGACAAAGTCAGCTACAAATTTGTTGACCGGCTGCGTGAGCAGTATCTCCGGCGTGTCGTATTGCACTACCTGTCCGCCCTGGAAAAGAGCGATTTTATCGCCGACTTTGATTGCTTCATGGATATCGTGGGAAACAAAGACCACGGTTTTCTTGAGCTTGGCCTGGAGCCGCATGAATTCGTCCTGGATCCGCTCGCGGTTGATCGGGTCGATGGCCCCGAACGGTTCATCCATCAGTAAGATGTCTGGATCAGCGGCCAGGCCGCGGGCGACACCTATCCGCTGCTGCTGGCCCCCGGACAGTTCGGGGGGGTAGCGGTCGCGAAATGTATCGGGGTCGAGATTCACCATGCGCAACAGTTCGTCAATCCGGTTGCGAATTTTTTGCCGGTCCCAGTTGAGTATTTTTGGTACTACTGCAATGTTCTGCCCGATGGTTTTGTTCGGAAACAGGCCGATTTCCTGGATGACATACCCCATGGATTGGCGCAGCTTGACCGCGTTCATGGCGTTAATATCCTGTCCCTCGACGGTTATGGTTCCGCTGGTAAGTTTCTCTAAGCGGTTGGTAAGCCTCAAAGTAGTGGTTTTGCCGCAGCCGGACGGACCGAGCAGGACGACGACGTCGCCTTCGTTGATCTCAAGCGTCACATCTTTGAGAGCGGTCACCGGATTGCGGGCGCTACCGAAAACTTTTGTTACCGAATTATAGGTAATCATAGTATTGTAATTGCAGTTTGTTTTGGATTATCGGAGGCCCTAACCCGGTTTTGCACGAAGCAACAGTATTGCCGTCAGATTTATCCGCCGAAGCTGCCCGAGCGTAGGCGGATGTGATGCTGTTGCTTCGCCATCCGGGTGAAAAATGAGATTATGCACCGGGTTACAAAGTGTAACTTTATAACAAGTGTTATAAGTCTTTGGTGTTCATATACATATTTCGCATAATCTCATTTTTCATGCAATGGTCGGGTTAGACGGACGGCACCCGCCCAATATAT
>JAWOEV010000133.1:0-6120 GCA_046482565.1 Lentisphaeria bacterium
TGTTTCCTAGCCCGACTTTCGCAGAAATTCGGGCTAAAACAAAATTTTTGGTTCTTCACGGTTTTCTGTAAAATTTTGAATTCTGAATGGTTCAATATTAGTCCCTCAATCCCTTCGGCCGTTTTTCCCATTTTCCCTTGTGGTCTCAATGCTTCTGTTGAATATCCGAACCAATTCATCGCAATCAATTATCAAGCTGACAAATCCTACCAAACGCTCATCAAGATTATAAGTACGGCTCAGGTTCTCCTGCACGCGGAGCACCGAAACTTCTTCTTCCATGGGGTATTTCACAGCTTGTTCCCGTTAAGTATGTCCATTCAGAATTCAATATTCAATATTTCCTAATCGCGAGCCAGGTCATTTTACAGAAAACCGTGAAGAACCTGGATCATCAAAGACCCGGTATGCCCAAAAACAGCGATTTCCGGCCAAAAAAATCGGGGAACGGCTCCATTTTACCGGCAATGAAACACAAAAAATTCGGTTTCACTGATCACGGTCGCGGAGATCTCCGGCATACCTTTTATCCGTGAAAAAGTCCATAATAATTTAAGAAATCAGACGCAAACACAAGGTTCGCTTAATCCGGGGCTAGTCCGCTGCAGGCTGATTGTCAATTGCCTGAACTTCTACTCTGACCACGCCATCTTCCAGCATACCCAGCTTCTGGGCGGCCCGCCACGAAAGATCAATAATCCGATTGTCGGCATAAGGCCCCCGATCATTGATTCGCACAACCACTGACTTTCCATTCTTGAGATTAGTGACGCGCAATCTTGTCCCCAGCGGCAAATGGTGATAGGCTGCGGTGAGCTTGGCCGGATCATAGCGTTCACCACTGGCTGTGGGCTTGCCAGCCAAAGCATCACTGTAGTATGATGCCATCCCCACCTGATGCCGGGCACCGGCGTAATTTCCATACCAGATCAAGAACACTCCGACGATAAAAGCGGCCAGCCCGGCGACTATGCGCCAGTCACTTTTGATTCTATTCATAATAACAACTCCATGGCTACATGATCCGCAAACAGTAATCCTTGTCGCGTTGGGGTCACCTGTCCATTGTGTATTTCAAGCAAGCCCTGACTGCACAGGGTGCGAATTTCTTCGCCTCGCAAGCTCATCATATCATAGCCGGTTTTAGCCTGGAATTCCGCCCTTGCCCATCCTTTCACGGTTCGCAGTCCGAAAGCCATAATCTCAGTAGCGCGTGCTTCAGCGGAAATTTCATCAACCGCTGGCGTTGCCCGCGCCAGCCACGCCTCTAGGTTGGCAGGCTGAGTCCAGCGCTGCCCGTCGGCGAAGGACGCAGCGGCCGGCCCACAGCCAATATACTCAGCCCCATGCCAGATATCCAGATTATGGCGACACTCAGCACCGGGGCGGGCAAAATTCGAAACTTCGTAGCGCTCCAGAGCATATTCTGCCGCCGTTTCCGCCGCAGCATCCCACATTTCAACGGCAATATTATCACCGACCGGTGCCACACCCGCCGCTGACAGAAGACTTTGTTCTTCAATCGTGAGATTATACATGGAAAGATGGTTGACGCCCGACCCACAGGCCGTCTCGACCTCCCGGCGCCAGCTCTCCACGGACTGACCGGGTATCCCGTAAATCAAATCTAGGCTGAGACGGGGAAAGCCAGCTTCGGAGATAAGCATTAAGGCGCGGCGAATTGTCGCATCGGCCACTTCACGGCCGAGCTGCTGCCGCATCTTTCTGTCAAAGCTCTGCACCCCCATGCTGAGGCGATTGATGCCAGCGGCCCGCCATACCTCGAGTTTTTCAGTCGAGACGGATTCCGGGTTGCATTCGACCGTAAACTCACAATCGTCACTCAGGCAAAAGAAGTCAGTAATTAGCGAAAGCAGGGTCCCGGATTGGGCCGGTGACAATAAAGACGGTGTTCCTCCCCCCATATAAATAGACCGCAGACTACCGCAATACGGAGCTGCATCTTCAAAGTCTTTGGTCAGCCGCTGTATATATTCATCGATTAACGTCGACTCCGGGCCGGGTACCGAATAGAACGCACAGTAGCCGCATTTGGTGAGGCAAAAGGGGATGTGTATGTAAAGTGAATTTATTGCCATTCGAATATGTTTACCGCTTAATCCCGGCTCAGGCTCGACTTCCCCGAAGGGCTGACAGCAAACCTACCGCGGGCCAAACCGTGGCGTCAACTCCCTCCGAATTCCCCGGTCACTAAAACTTATACGGCTTTAACGTTTTCAACGATTTTTACGACCTCAACATCTTTATCGCCGAGCATAAACACTCTGAACCAGTCCCAGGCATATCATCGTGCCCAGCATAAAAGAGCCGCCGTAGCTCAAAAACGGCAGGGGTATACCTATGATGGGAGCAGCTCGGACGGTCATGCCGATGTTGACATAGACATGGGCCAGGAAAATGCCCGAAATCCCCGCACATATCAAGCTACCGAAACGATCGGGTGCATTCGCTGCGGCCCGGAGGCAACATATCAGAATACCGATAAAAGCGCATACAACCGCCCCCGCTCCGATAAACCCCGTTTCTTCGCCGATAACTGAAAATATAAAATCGGTTGACGCCACCGTCTGCGGCAGGTATCCCAAAACATGCTGGGTACCCTTCATATACCCTTTACCGCTAAAACCGCCGCTACCCACCGCAAGCAGTGATTGATGGGCGTTCCAGCCGGCATCTGAGATATTATCCGACGGCTTCAAAAAAGTCTGGATCCGGTCACGTTGATGCGGGGCAAGCATAAAGTTGTAAGCTAAAGGCAGGGCTAACATTGCAATCACAGCGGCGATCAGGATAAACCTCCAGGACAATCCCCCCAAGAACAAAACAGCCAACACCGCCGGGACAAAAACCAATGCCGTACCGTAGTCCGGCTGCCTAGCTATCAACATAATCGGCAAAGCGGCAACCATTCCGGCTACCAGCAAGTCCAGGATACGATTCACTCGAAAGGCAGTACGTGAACACAACCACGCCAAAAACATAACTACGGCAGGCTTGACCAATTCGGCAGGCTGCAGAGTAAAGACGCCCAGGTCCAGCCAACTCCGAGCATTATTGATCTCAATCCCGGCCGTCAGCACCAAAACCAATAACCCCAGCGACCCCAGATACAGAAGCCAAGACCAGCGACCGAGGATTCGGTAATCTATGATGACGCAGGCGACAAAGACACCAATACCGAGGATGCTGAAAGAAACCTGCCGCCCCCAGTAGACCGCGAAACGTCCCCCGATCTGCTGCCCGGCACCGTAAATAAACAAAATACCGCTGATCAGCAACACGGATCCCAGCACGACCAGATTCCAATCCAACCGCTTAAGCGCGGAAGGGTCAATTACGGGATTGTTTGCAGGGCTTGGCATGGGAACAGCTATCGATTATTGGGTTGCAATAAAGAAAGTTCCATCAGGGCCACATCAATCGGCTGCTGACAGGCTATTCTTCACTATAGTGCTACTCCGGCAATGAACCAGCGTCAAATCCGAAGTTTAAAGTTTTACAATGCACTAGTACCCCGCCCGGAAAGGTTTCCCTCCCCGCCGCCTGATAAGGATTTTAAAACTCCGCGGTGTACGGATGATTTATTTCTACGGATTTGGAGATCCGTAGTATCTTATATCTCACCATGGGTGCGGGCTCGCCGAGCCCTGCACTTGGGGGGGGGGATGTCAAGGCCGTCAGTTTCACAGTGTGCCTTTACAACTTGTTTATGCAGTGCGCAAGGGATATGGTAACGATTAATCTGCCTTTGAAATGCGGTTATTGCATAACCTTATCACACAATGAATTCTTTTCTGGCCATATTTAAGCAGACCTTACGGGCGTCTATGCGTTCGCGCGTTTTCCACGTCCTGTTGTTTTTGACGCTCTTGGCGGTGTTCGCCTTACCGCTCACGGTTTCCAGCGACGGCACGGCGGCGGGTGAGCTCAAGTTGACTCTTACCTACAGCCTCAGCACCGTAACCGTGCTGCTTTCTCTCGCCGCTGTATTGCTCGGTTGCATCGGGCTCTCGCGCGAAATCGAAACATATCAACTGCACATGGTCATGACAAAACCCTCGCCGGGCTGGTTGGTCTGGAGTGCTAAGTGGTTTGCCATCTTCAGCATGAACACGGCCATTTTTATATTTTCAGCCATCTTGATTTACGGATTCACCCTGGGGCGCTTTCATTATCAGGATTTTCCGGCGCAGCAAAAAGAGGAAGCGCGTAATGAAATCCTAGTGGGGCGCTACTTCTACGGACCGGACAAAGCGGATTTCACCGCCCTGGCTCAGCAACGTTACAAGCAAATGAAACAAGCTGGCCGGTTCCAGCCCGGACATAATGCCGCCGGGGTAATAGCAGAGCTGACAAGGCAGATAAGAGCCCAAAGTACTGAAGTCCCCCCGCAACGTCCCCGGACCTGGCGCTTTTCCAATCTCAAAATGCCAGCATCGCAATCCGAAATCAGTTTGCGTTATCGGTTATATGTTGCCTCAACCCAGGAGAGCAAACAGCGCATGACTAACGGCGTGTGGGTGATTTACAACCCCGCCCAAGAGGAAGGCAAGCGACGTCCGATTCTGCGGCAACGGGTTATGAGCGGAACTTTTCATGAAATCACTATCCCGGCGGAATATTTGACCAGTGCTGATGAACTGTTTGTCCAGTATGCAAATTACGACCCCGCCGGTAAATCGGTCATATTCCAACCGCAGGACGGCCCTTTTCTGCTGGTCCCGGTAACCGGTTTCACCGGCAACTGGCTGCGGGCCTGCCTCGTAGCCATCCTGCAACTGGCGGTTTTAACGGCGGTCGGCTGTGTAGCCGGGGCTGCATTTTCCGCGCCGGTCGCAGTATTCGTCGCGCTGGCATCCCTCTTTCTGGGTGCCGTTGCAGATCCTTCTATTGGTGAACCGGCCCGCAACGCAACCGGCGAAATAGTGTCCTGGCCCTTGAGTAATATGTTGTCGCATGCCGTTGCCGTTATCATGGACACAATTTTGGTGACCGTAGAGGGCGGACAACTCGCCCGTAAATTGGCAAACGGTCGGCTAATAACTTTTTTATCCATTGGCAAAGTTATTTTGTTGGATGTAATAATTAAAGGCGGTATTCTGGCCGGACTGGGTGCCTGGATCCTTTCACGGCGTGAGCTCGGCAAAGTGGTTCGTCAATAAAAGTACTCTGTAATAGCCCGCGGAATTATGAATAAGAAGCCATCTAAAACAGTAAACCGCGTGATTCTCGCCAGCCTGGCGATAATCATGCTCTACGGCATTGCTCTGGTAACAGACCGTTTGAATTATATCCGGGAAACGGAGGATTTGACCGATACATCGATTGCCGAAAATGCCCCACCGATTGTGGCCTTTACAACGGTGGCCCTAGGCAGTTTCCGCGGCCTGGTTGCAGACTTGCTGTGGTTGCGGTCGGTACAGGCCAGAGAAAAAGGCAACTATTTCGAAATGGTTCAACTCGCTTCGTGGATAGTCAAACTTCAACCGCGGTTTACCGACGCCGCGGCTTATTTGGCCTGGAATATGGCTTACAATGTATCGGTAACCTTCAGCGATTTTGAGGATCGCTGGCGCTGGGTACAGCGCGGGATTGAACTTATTCGTGATGAGGCGCTTGTTTATAACCCAGGCGACCCAACCCTATACAAAGAACTGGGCTGGATATACCAAAATAAGCTGGGGCAGGAGTTAGATGATGCCAACCGCTATTACAAAGTCCAGCTGGCAAAACAAATGATGAAAGTGCTGGGAGAATGGCCGGTTGACTGGGAACGGCTGGCCGAATCCCCCCCCACTAAAAACGCCTTCTTCGAAAGACTCACACCGGAAAAAGAAGCAACCCTAAAACGGGTCCTTGCCGAAAACGAAATCAGTTTAAATGAGCTTGAATCGCAATTTCGCCTGGAAGGTAAAATACCTCAGGCAATTGCCCCGGCCTTAAATGCCGTCGACCTTTCTGACGAGCTCACTTTTTACTTCAGAAAAGCCTGGCCTTCTTTATAACTCGTCATTATTGCAGCATTGTTATATAAGATGTCTATGTTGATGTCTAAGTCTTTTACCTGTTTTATCACGTTATCTATGCTTTTTTCTTCTG
>JAWOEV010000075.1:0-4926 GCA_046482565.1 Lentisphaeria bacterium
GGCGAATTTTTCGTGCCGTTCAAACAAATGCGAAATATACGGCGCAAGTTCTGGCAGTGGGTAGAGGAGGCCGTTTTGCCGCGAGTTCGTACAGCGACGTATGACAGCGCCAACCTGCGTGATTTACAAACCGCCTGCGCGAGGCCGATGCAAGCCCACCCTAAGACATTGTCGACGCCGGTTGCGACCATCCTGAGAGAGGATAAGAGTCCTGCGGCTAATCGCAAAGCCGATGTTGTTTATGCTGAACCAGTGGCCGAATTCGACACCGCCAGCGCTGAAGCGATTCTGCCGGAATTCTGTCCGGAAACTGAAATCCCCGGTTTGGCGGAACAGATAAACAGAGCCTATCATCTGGGTTGCCGGAGATTCAGAATCACCGCGCTTTTCGGGTTGCGTCTGCTGGCAAAGTATGATGACATAATGATAACTGCCGGATTCCCTCTGCCGACCGCCAATTCAATGGCGGCAAAAGAGCTGAAGACTCTCGGCGTTCAGAAGATGACTGCCTGGGTGGAGCTGGACCGGGAGGGGTTGGCGGCCCTGGCCGAAAAAGTCAACGGATCCCTGGAAATAATGCGCGAGAGCTTTATCCCCCTTCTCGTTACCCGGGCTGATATTCCTGTTAGCGGCCATATAACAGATTCCAGAGGCGGTGAATTCTATGTGGTTTCAGACGCCGGGCTGACGCGAGTATACTCGGGCAAGCCGCTTGTTCTCCCCGAAATACCCGGGACCGGTAGCTTCATTGACCGCCGTTTGCCGGCAACCACCCGCGGCGAACCGGAAGGTTCGAAATTTAATTACGACCGGGAATGGCAATGATTACGCGTGATAAACTAACTGAATTATTAGATGCAGTTACTGAAGAGAACTCACTTATCGGGCTGGGTATTCTCCACCCGCCGCAGCTTGATGCCGCCCGTTTGCGGCAAGTCTACCAGCGATGGCTGGAAGCCGATAACCGTACAAAGCTCTCGTACGTGGAAGAATCTCTGGAAGAGCGCACGAAGCCATTCGAATCGAGGCCGTGGGCGGCCTCCGCGATGGTTGCCTTATTCGCGGGCGACTGGGGCAACGAGGAAGCGGAATTGCCTATACCGCGCCCGGCAGAGAATATGCCAGCAGGTTTGATCTCGCAGTATGCCCTGGGGATTGATTACCATAAGACTGGAAGGAACTTGATGAATTCCGCCCTGGAGTTTGTGCAGGATGAAATCGGTGACTTGGGAAAAACTGAAATCTGTCTTGATACCTCGGCCACGCCTGACACCGCTCTGGCTGCCGCGGCCGGATTGGGAGAAATCGGTTTCAATCATCTCCTGCGAACCACGGCAAACGGCAGTCGGGTATTTGTGGTAACGGCTTTCCTTTCCCGAAAGCTGCCCGTTGCCGTCTCGATCGCCGCGCGGCAAGCCGTCGCTCCGGCCTGTAACGAATGCGGCAAGTGCATTGCGCAGTGTCCAACCGGGGCGCTGGATAAAAATACGGGCGTGAAATTGGCGCTTTGCCGCAGTTATCTGACAATTGAGCACCGTGACGCCTTTAATCAGCATCAGGCTCAGCTGATTGGTGATATTCTGTTCGGTTGTGATGTCTGTACCGCGGCCTGTCCGCCGGCGCAATCCCCCCGGGGTGTGCCGGTCGATCTGGACTGGCTCTTACGGGCGACGGCCGGCGAAGTGAAACGGTCCATACAGGGGACGGCGTTAGCCTATACCGGCGTGACTCGCCTGCGACGTAATGCAGTGGCGATCCTTGCCCGGCACTACCAGGCAAAAGGCGTCGCCGCGGAACTGTTGAACTATGCCGGGCATAATTCCCGAAGTCCTGTAGTGCAGGATACGCTTGCCGGCATATAATTGACAGCGTTTTGCAAAAGTTGTATTCTATTTTATGGGACTATAGCAAAATCTGTGGGTCAATGCCGATTATTCACAACCACTGAATGAAGAACAACTCTCGCAAAGTTGCCAAGATCGCAAAGAATGAAGGCTTCGTTTTAAGTACTATGTACTATGGGCTTGCCAGCCCGTAGCTGTTTATAAATTCAAGTTGGAACGGACTGGAAAGTCCGTCTTACGTACTACGGGCTTTCCAGCCCGTAGATGCCTTACTGTACGGCGATAGCGAATTACGATGGGTCGCCGGATATCGTCCACCGAAAAGGCGGGAAAATGCTAAAGATGAATACACAAAGATTTATTTCTCTGCTGACGATGGCAGTGTTGTTCTTGACCGCATCCTGTGATCGTGAAAAAACTGATAATCAACAATTGGAGGGAGGTGACAACATGAAGCAATTGCAACTTACCAGCAGTGCGTTTAGTGAGGGCGAAATGATACCGGCGCAGTTTACTTGTGAGGGTAAGGACATATCGCCGCCGTTAAGCTGGACCGGGGTGCCGGAAGAAGCTGAGTCACTGGCCTTGATCGTCGATGACCCGGATGCGCCGGCCGGTACGTGGGTGCATTGGGTAGTGTATAACATCCCGACAGCCATGACGGAGTTGCCTGAGAACTTTCCGCCTGTGGAAAAGGCAAAGAACGGTTTAACCCAGGGGATGAACGATTTCAAAAAAATCGGCTACGGCGGCCCGTGCCCGCCGTCCGGCACGCATCGCTACTTTTTTAAGGTTTACGCTCTCAGCGAAGAGCTTAACCTGGATCCCGGCGCCACCAAGCAGGAACTTACTGACGCCATGGAAGGCAAAGTGGTTGCTCAGGGGGCGTTGATGGGTAAATACAGTCGCCGCTAACCTGAATATTGCATGACAAATGAGATTATGCGGGATATGTATCTTAATAACAAAGGCTTATACCGCTTGTTGTAAAGTGACACTTTGTAACCCGGTGCATAATCTTATTTTTCACCCGGAGGGCGAAGCAACAGCATCAAATCCGCCTAGGCTGGGACAGCTTCGGCGGATAAATCTGACTGCAATACTGTTGTTTCGTGCAAAAACCGGGTTAACCCCAAAACAGAACCTGTTGTGTCAGGCAATATCCGGGTTAATACCCGATAATTGTCCGCAATTCCTTAATATATTTTCTTCCCACTTCTCGGGGAGTTGTCCTGTGCTTCTTGCAAAGAGCTGCTGCGTAGCCCGTAGCGATTCCCATCTGACCGCAGGTATTCATTACTCTGGGGCCGCCAAGGCCGACGTGGGAACAGCTGAAACATCTGCCGGCCATCATCAGATTTGAGATATCTTTGGAATATAAGCTGCGGAATGGAATGAAGTAAAGTCCTTTTTGTCTGTAAAACAGAGCTTCAGACAGATAATCCGCCGGCTCTCCTTCTTCCTTGCGTTGGAAATGGCAGTCTATTGAGCGTGTCTCTTCCGCCACGGTATCGGGGAATTCCCGTTTTTCGGCGATATCCCGCATGGTGTAGATATAATCACCCATAATTCTGCGGGATTCCCGCCTTCCGGCGAGATAAGCAACAAATTGCAATGCCGTCTTCGCAAAGTCAGCATCTTCCTTCGCATTGTAGAAGTTGCCGTAGATTGCCCGGAACATATGATCCCGGATCAGTTCGGCATCTTCTATCTGGTCCAGATCATTATCAGAATACTCCCAGTACCACTCGCCCTTTACAGCTTTCCTGTCTTCGGAAACCGGCATTGCCCAGGGAACTTCGGGAAATGTGGAAACAGCAGATTTTTCTTCAGAGTTCCACAGAACACTGCTGCCCATTACCTTTTTGTCCGCTTCCTCCGGACTCCATAAATCACCGTGCTTTGCCCATTTTTCGCCAAATTCTGTGTAGGCTTCGCGTCCGTAGCGACATTCGCAACCCGAGCAGAATCCCAGCCATCCGTCCCCTGTGGCGTCAATAAAAACCGGCGCTTTGTACCGGCTGATGATTCCGGTTTTACTGTTCCGGGCATCCACGCTCGCAATGTGATTGCCCTTTTTTTCAAGCCCGACAGCAATGTTGTCAGGGAAAAGATTTACCCCGCTCTTTTGCAATGCGTCATCCCGTTTCTGCTGGTCGTCTGCGGATCTCACAGATCCGTTCGGCCAATGGGCGGTGTCGATTTTTTCAAGAATCTTTCCTCCTTTGCCATGTATCCCCTCAGTGTGAACTCGGATTTCAGCACTGGCATTACCTCCGAAAACCGGCCGGTCATGGACTAAGGCGACCTTCAATCCTTTTTCGTCCGCTGCAAGTGCAGCTGCACAACCGCTTATGCCGCCACCTACTATTACAACATCAAAGTCTTCTGAATCAACTTTCAAAGAGTTTCTTCCGGACATGACGTCTTTCCAAGCCACCACGTCTTTCGCTTTCACGGGAAGTTCGGGATCAGGAACCGGGCTGAAATAGACGGCATCAGCCCTGCCTTCGAAACCAGTCAGATCATGCAATTCGACTTTAATCTCTCCGGCAGGAAGCTTTACTTTTCCTCCCCTCTGCCATGCCAGTCCTTCCTCAGTCCCGAAAACCGTATCCACAGGTTTGCCGTTGAGCAGTACTTCAAATTGGCCGGGAGCATCCCAGTTTCCGGGGCACCAGTCTCGTGTACGCACAAAAATATACCAATTGCCTGCAGTCGGGATATTTACTTCCGTAGAGGCATTTTTTACCGGTTTTCCCATCCCATGGGCCAGAAGATAACAACCTCCTGTCTGCTGATAGAATTGCGTATCCAATACCCATCCGCCGTATCTTTTAAAGGAGGCCAGTTGATAGATTCTATTCAGTTTCTGCTGAATGGATCTTTTGAGCGCTCGTGGATTGGTCTCTGCACGTAGTTTCTGCAAGCGAAGCCGCGTCTCTCGGCTGATGGGTGCCTTCGCCGCTAACAGGCGGTCCAGGGGTATCCTGGTTTTATCCTGTTTGCGTCCGACGCTGTAGGTGCCGTTGGACGATTTTGCGCTCCACCTGGCGCAAGACGGGTTGGGAGAAACTGTAAT
>JAWOEV010000092.1:0-8010 GCA_046482565.1 Lentisphaeria bacterium
AATGCCTTACAACTCGAAAACCCGAGAAGGGTTGCCGCCGCCTCAACCCGAAGGGCCCGTGCTTCTTTCGGCGATATGTCGACTTTCCGGCGGGAACCGTTAGCTTACGGCTAGCGATTCCCGCCGGAAAGTCAAAATCTCATCCGAAATAAGCACGGGCATGGGTGCGATACCTTTTCGCATGGCGTCTAGTTACGTTAATTGGGATATGTCTCGGACGGCACCGGTTGCGGCTGAAGTTGACATCAAGCCGTAGGCCTGCAAGGCCTCGCTGACAGTCCGGTCACGCTTTGGTCTGTAGGCATCTTTCCCTTTGGCTTCCATATTTCCCCGCCTTTCCGCCAGTGCTTTTTCAGTGAGTTTCACATTTATGGCGCGATTGGGAATGTCTATTTCAATTGTGTCGCTCTCTTCAAGCAGAGCCAGGTTCCCGCCACCGGCGGCTTCCGGTGAAACATGCCCGATGGAAAGACCGGAAGTTCCGCCGCTGAAACGGCCGTCAGTGATCAGGGCGCACTGCTTGTCCAAGTGCCGTGATTTAAGGTATGATGTGGGGTAAAGCATTTCCTGCATACCCGGTCCTCCTTTGGGACCTTCATAACGAATTACGACAATGTCACCTGCCTCTATGGTATCACCGAGAATGAGGTCAATAGCCTGTTCTTGCGAATCACAGATACGAGCTCTGCCGCTGAACGTCAAGATGCTTTCATCCACCCCGGCGGTTTTCACAATGCACCCATCCCGGGCGATGTTTCCAAACAGCACACAAAGCCCCCCGTCCTTGCTGTAGGCATGAGTAATATCACGAATCGCACCGCTCTCGGTATCCATGTCCGTCCTGGCGTGCATATTGTCCTGCGCCATGCCCTTGAGGCACGTCTTGCCGCCGGGGGCGCTCAAGGCTCTTTGCCGGGCCTCATCGGTCAATTCAGGATATTGACCATGGAGGTCATTCTTGCGAATCTGCAAAGCCATCGAATCTCCGGAAACGGTGTTACAGCTTCCATCAACCAATCCTGTTCGCAGCAATTCCCCCATGATCGTGGGTATACCCCCCGCCCGGCTGATATCCTCAATATGATATGAAGAACTGGGTGCCACTTTGCAGATACAGGGCACGTGGCGTGAAAGCTGATCTATATCAGACATCGAAAATTCCACGCCTGCCGCCCTAGCAATCGCCAGAATATGCAAGACGGTATTAGTTGAACCGCCCATGGCAACGTCAACCGCCATGGCATTCTTGAAGGCCTGATAGTTAGCAATTCCCCGTGGGCATATAGATTCGTCTTCTTCTTCATACGTCTGTTTGCACATTTTGACAATTTGCTTGGCGGCATTTTCGAACAAGGTCCGGCGCAACTTATGGGTCGCCAGCAGGGTACCGTTGCCGGGCAGGGCGATGCCGAGGGCTTCGGCCAGACAGTTCATACTGTTTGCAGTAAACATGCCGGAGCATGAACCGCAGGTGGGACAGGAATGCATTTCGATTTCATGCAGGTCTTCATCCGAGACATCGGCGTCGGCGGCTTTCACCATGGCATCAACCAAATCCAGGGTAAGATCGCCTTGACTGGTTTTGGCTTTGCCGGCTTCCATCGGGCCGCCCGTAACAAATACAGTCGGGATATTAAGCCGCATAGCAGCGATCATCATACCGGGCGTAATCTTATCACAACTGGAAATGCAGACAAGCGCGTCAGCGCAATGAGCATTAACCATATATTCCACGCTGTCGGCGATAAGTTCGCGACTGGGTAGCGAATAAAGCATGCCCTCATGCCCCATGGCGATGCCGTCATCTATGGCAATCGTATTAAACTCAACGCCAACCCCCCCGGCCTTATGGATCATTTCTTTCATCATTTGCCCGTAACTGTGCAAATGGACATGGCCGGGCACGAACTGAGTGAATGAGTTGGCGATGGCAATAATCGGACGCTTGAAGTCATCATCCGTCATCCCCGTTGCCCGCCACAGTGAGCGGGCTCCCGCCATGTTGCGTCCCTGAGTAGTTTTGGCACTGCGATATTGTTTACCGGCCATGATTTCCACCTGTTGTTTTTACCTATATCAGTTTTAAGAGCAAGCTTGCAAAAAATGCGGCTCCTACAATAAACCGTCAAAATTTTCCGGTCAACCGGATATCTTCAGAGCAATTGTTACATTGCACATGCTTGAAAGGCCAGTATATTATTGATCGAAATTTATGCTTTAATAAATTTGACCTTTCACACCTTGTATCTTTTCTCATGCGGAGAGGTGGCTGAGTGGTCGAAAGCACAGGTTTGCTAAACCTGCGTACCTTAACGGGTACCGAGGGTTCAAATCCCTCCCTCTCCGCCATATTGCATATCCCTGCCCCTCCCCCTACGCAAATGTGCCCGTGCCAGACAGGGAGCAGGTTGGGGCTTTCCCGCAGTGGAACCATAAACACCGCTCCACTGGGGTGTGCCTCCGTGCGTCTATGGGGCGGAAGGGCGAGTCCAGCCCGAACATTTCACGAGTCGCCAAGGCCGTAGGTGTTTGTAAGATCAGAAGTCGCTGTACTTCGTACTGCACCGCCCCGCGACTGTGGGAAAGCGGCAACGTGCAGGCTTACAAACAGATGCGGCGCTGGCGTCTTACCTTCCGGTTAAAAATGCGATTTTGCTTCGGGCTTTGGTCAAAAGCAAAAAAGTAATCTGCCAGCTTATTTCACTCCTTTACGGGTGTCAGCGTGAAATCTTTGATGGTCAAGCCTCGGATATTGTCGCCAGCGCGTGAAAACGTCAGCACGTTTTTCCCTTTATCCAGAGTAATCTGAACCGGCTCTGTTGTGTCCCACAAGGCGAGCGTCAAAGGCAGCTTGATGTCGATCGGTGTCTCGGCACCGTTGACGGCAACCATAAGATGCTGACCCCAGCTGGGGTTGGCGATCCGCGCAGTGAGAGCATACGTTCCTGCCGATGGCGCCTCGAAAGTATATTCAAATTCTTGTTGCTTGCCATTGCGACTGTAGTGCAGTTGCTTGCCACCAAGGTTGCTTTTCATAAAGATGATCTTACCCGTACTCTTGGTCGGCTTGCTGCAGGCTGCCGCGGGAATCGTAATCACGCCGTTCTCGTCAACAGTAATCTTCCGGTCTTCTTCCGTAACGGGCGGGCTTACAAAGTTATACGACACGTCCGACTCGTTGGCCTCGCCCAGCTCCTTCCCGACTGCTTCCAGTGCCACGGCTTCAAGTTCTTCAATGATTGACCGCTGCCGGTAGAGCGATACTCCATACCAGAAGCCGGGGTTGCCGGAGCGGAATCCAAAAACTCGCTTTTCTCCCAGAACGTCGCCGATCCACTGGGCGCGTTTAACCTGCACGTATTTTTCACTTTCACGGGCCTGCGTAGTTGCCAGGAAGTCGAGGTCATCGTGATAACGTGTTTTGGTCGAGCCGGCACCCCAACCGCCGCCGAGGCAGACTACCCAGCCGTCCGGGGTCCAGTGCGCCAAAGCTCCGTGCCCCGGCGAGGGCCGGGCCGTGGTCGGAATGCCGAAGGCGCGCAGAATAAAGCGACCGATGAAAGCGCGCCGACCGCAGACCCCACCGTTCATCAGGATATTCTGGAAAAACTGCAGTTCCGGCTTGTCGTACTTGTTATACTGCGAGCCATACCTGACCTCAGTTCTCACCAGTGCCACATACCGCCAGCGGTAATCGTCAGTCATGATATGGTCGGGCCGATAAGTGCGGAGCATCTTCCGACCCCAGGCCAGGGTTTCGTCCGGTTCATGACCATCGACAACCATTCGGTACTCCCACACGCTCAGATCCTTGAACGCCGGATCCAGTTCGTCATTCAGGAAAGCCTTTTCGTAATGCAGGTACCGGTGCACCGGGTCCACGGTCTTCGGTGCATCTTTCTCTGCTTTGGGGTTTCTCTGGCTGATCGGGACGGCATGTTCAAGGCTGATGGCCAGTGCGAGCCGTTGCAATGTGCCATTTTTGACCTTCTTGCTGGTGTTCAGGATCTCGTTGTAGATCTGGACCGCCTGACCGTACTGGCCGTTTTCGGCACCGTCCGCGACAAGCATCTGCTGCATCAAGTCGGCATCCGCCAGCAAGCGGGCAATCAGTTTCTCCTGTTTTTTCCCCTGTTGGGCAAAGACAGCCAAGCCGCGCGGCGTGGCTTCCATTAGGACAACATATTTCGCCAGTTTTGGATCCATTTTGTTGCTGGCCAGCAAGGATTTCAGGCCGAGCTGCTTAAAAGCCTCCATGGTATTGGCTTTTGCTTGGGCATAGGCTTCCTTGGCGGCCTTGCGTTCCTTAATCAAGCGCGGCTCGTCCTTTTTCGCCCTCTCCAACCTTGCCTTGCGTTCCTTGAGCGCCTTGATACCGGCGTCCCGACGGTCCTGCTGTTTGGTGATCGTTTTTTGCGCTTCTTGGCGCTCGGTCTCAGTGGTGGCTTTTTTAAGCTGCGCCTTCGCTTGGGCGATATTTTTCTTGGCCGAGTTGATCCACCAGTGCCCGTGATTCACTAAACCCTTTGCCTTTTTAAGCTCGCCAAAGGCAGCTTTCGCCGCCTTTAAATTCTTTGTGGCAACCTTTTCTGCCTCGCGCGCCTTGAGATAGGCGGCCTTTCTCTGTTCATCGACTTCGGGCAGGGCCTTTTCGATAGCCGTTTTGAGCGTCTGCAACTGTTCGGTATATCGGGCTTCAAGTTTCTTGCCGGTTTCCGTGAGTTGCGTTTTCGCCGCCCAAATGTTTGAGGTCCCAATCGCCATGGCGACAAGCCCTAATACGATACGCTTCATTGTCTGTGTCTGTTTTCTCATTTTCATTTGTTCTCTCTTTGTTTTTAGGTTTAATTTAAGCTTGAATCATCCAAGAAAACTCTTGTACCTTAACACGAAAAAATTTGTTAAGTTGCTTTCTTCATTTACTTGAGATTGGAAACCGCTTTCGGCCAATGGAAAAAATTAAAATAGCACATCCTGTTGTGGGATGCAAGAGGTGTTGATGAAGCGGTGGTTACCACAGCAACAAGCCGGAGAAAAAAACAAATCTGCAAGACTGTTGCTTCGTGCAAAAACCGGGCTAGACCCTCCGCGAAAAGGTATCGCACCCATGTTCGTGCCTATTTCGGATGAGATTTCGTCTTTTCGGCGGGAATCGCTAGCCGTTAGTGCTTAATTGTTTACCCTTCCATCTGGCATGGTTGACAATTTATCGGCAACGGCTAAGTTTTGTATTTCCTTGCATTTTTTTATTACTTGGCGGATCCATGAATACTACTACAGAACGTATACTGGCTGCATTGCGCGCGGCGGATGGTTTTGTCTCGGGCGAATCGTTATGCCATGTTCTGGGGATTTCGCGCAGTGCCGTGTGGAAACATGTACACCAGCTCCGCGAAAACGGTTATAAAATAGAATCCGGGTCCAATCGCGGTTATCGGTTGACAGGAATTGCTAACGTGCCCACGCAACTGGAAGTAAGTCCTTTGTTGAAAACCAAACGTTTCGGGCGTTGCTTGCACTATTTTGCGGAGACCGAATCCACCAACAATATGGCCGCCGAGTTGGCTCGGAAAAACAGCCCGGAAGGCACTGTAGTCATTGCCGACCACCAAACTGCCGGTCGGGGGCGCCTGCAGCGTCAGTGGCATTCACCGCGCGGGCAGAATCTTTATTTTTCGTTGATTGTGCGTCCTGAAGTTCCTCCCAATCAGGCACCGCAAACTGCTCTTATTGCCGGGCTGGCGTTATGCCGGACCGTACGCACTGAATTTCCGAATCTGGAACCACGTGCGAAATGGCCAAATGATGTGTACCTCAACAGTCGTAAGCTCGCCGGCATCCTCTGTTCGATGGTATCCGAAATGGAACGGGTCCAACATCTTATTATCGGCGTCGGCTTGAATGTCAATATGCAGAGCATTCCGGATGACCTGCGGCATGCCGCCACCTCCCTGAAGCTTGCAACCGGTGCCAGTGACATATCGCGACCCGGACTGTTGGCGGCAATCCTCGGCGACCTTGAAAGCGCCTATGATCAGTGGCGTGCCAATGGTTTGGCGTCGTTTCTGGATGAATGGCAGCGTACTTCATACTTGACCGGTCGGGAGGTAACCATTGAGGTGCGGAATAGAAAGGTGAGCGGAAGAGTTTGCGGTATCGACAGCACAGGCGCCTTGCAGGTGAAAGAACCAAATGGCAATATCCGCCCGGTAGTCGGGGGGGATGTGGAGCTGATGTGAAAATTTGCGCAATTCTTGTTCCGAGTTTTGGGTTCCGGGTTCGGGGTTGTTGAACTCAGAACGCGGAATCAGCCTGAGGCAGACTTGCGCTTGGCTACAGCGCGGAACCCGGAACGACTCGCGCGAAAGACATTTCGCAAGAGTCTATGCAAAAGCACGAATGGAGAATTAAGGTTATGGCAGACAACTATCTCAAAAAAATAAGTCAGGCCGCCAAAAGCGGGGAACCTGTAGACGAACAAACGGCGCTGAGAGTCTTGAATGCATCCACCGAAGCTCTCCCCTCAATCCTCGCAGCAACCGCAGCGCTCCGTCGGCAAGTGTTCGGCGAGCGTGTCCACCTGTGTTCAATCCTGAATGCAAAAAGCGGTGCCTGCGGTGAAGACTGTGCTTTCTGTGCTCAGTCGGCCAAGCATCACACCGACGCCAAAACCTTTCCAATGCAATCCGAAGAAGAGATCGGTGCAACTTATGTGGAAAATTCCGCTCTGCCCATCGGTCATTTCGGGGTCGTAACCAGCGGCGGCGCTTTGTCCGATAATGACCTGCAAACCATAAAAAAAGGTATCAGTAAAGGTGAACACAGCGGGACGCGCTGGTGTGCATCGCTAGGTTGCCTCGATAAGGAACAACTCCTTGAGTTACAGGCGGCTGGGCTAACCCGCTTCCACCATAACCTGGAAACAGCCGGAAGCTATTTTCCCTCAATCTGCACTACGCATACATACGACGAACGCCTAGCCACTGTTCGCGGTGCCAAAGAAATTGGCATGGAAGTCTGCTGCGGCGGTATTCTCGGAATGGGGGAGAGCCTAGAACAACGTGTCGAATTCGCCTTCACCCTTCAGAAAGAAAAAATTGACGCAATTCCCCTGAACTTCCTGATTCCCGTTGACGGCACATGTATGGCTGATCGCGACCCCATGAAACCCCTGGAAATACTGCGCGCAATTGCCATGTTCCGACTGGTAAATCCACGCGCGGAGATCAAAATCTGTGCTGGGCGCCTCCTGCTCCGCGACCTGCAATCCATGATCTTCCAGGCCGGCGCTACCGGCATGATGATCGGACCGCTCCTGACCATAGCCGGACGCGATGTTGAAACCGATCTGCAGATGCTCAAAGACCTGGAGTTGGATTATGCATTCTGAACAGTGGCTGCAATCCGAACTTTCCGGTCTGCAGGAAAAGCACCTCAAAAGATCCCTTAAAACTTATCCGCAGGCTGGCGGTAAAATAGAAATAGAAGGGCGTACGTTCCTTAATTTCTCATCGAACGACTATCTCGACTTTGCCCGGCGCCCGGAAATTGCTGCCCGGGCCCGGCAGGCTCTGAACCAGGCCGGAACCGGCGCGGGATCGTCGCGCCTGGTCAGCGGTTCACTTACTCTTCATGAGCAGCTGGAGACGGCGGTCGCCGCGCATAAAGGCTATCCGCAGAGCCTCGTCTTCGGCAGCGGCTTCCTCACTAATCTCGGGGTTATCCCGGCCCTAGTCGGCCGGGGGGATACGATTTTTGCCGATAAACTGGTGCATGCAAGCATCATCGATGCTATTCGCTTGAGCCGAGCAAAGCTTGTCCGTTTCCATCACAACGACAGTGAACACTTGGCCGCCCAACTCAAAAGGCGGCGCGGCAATGGCCGCTGCCTGATTGTAACCGAGTCAGTTTTTAGCATGGACGGTGACCTGGCCCCGTTGAACGACATAGCCGAGCTCGCACTTCAGCATGATGCTATGCTCATGGTTGATGAAGCCCATGCCACCGGTG
>JAWOEV010000141.1:0-3725 GCA_046482565.1 Lentisphaeria bacterium
ATGTCCTATCGGCATGAGGCGCCGGTCAGCATTGTCTTGGCGTAACATGAGGCGGTATTCGGCACGGCTCGTGAAAAGCCTGTAGGGTTCAACAATTTCTTTGGTGACCAAGTCATCAATCATTACCCCTATATAAGCTTGATCCCGCCCCAACGTAAATAAATCGCCGAAACCAGCCGCTACTCTGGCAGCATTGACGCCGGCCACGAACCCCTGCCCCGCCGCTTCCTCATAGCCGCTGGTCCCGTTGATTTGCCCCGCTAGAAACAAGTTCGGCCAATGGCGCACCGCCAGCCCGCTATTGAGCTGGTGGGGAAAGACAAAATCGTACTCAATGGCGTATGCGTAACGGGAAATATGCGCATTTTCGAGACCGGGAAGGGAGTTGACCATCTGCCATTGAACTTCCGGTGGCAAGCTGGTTGAGATACCGTTCAGGTAATACTCCCCAGTGAATGCGCCTTCCGGTTCTAGGTGAATCTGGTGCGAACTGCGATCAGGGAAGCGCATTACTTTGTCTTCAAAAGACGGACAATAGCGTGTGCCGATTCCCTTTATGCGACCACTGTAAAGCGGTGATTTATCCAAGTTATCACGGATAATTTTGGCCGTTTTTGCCGTTGACTGGGTTAGGTAGCAGGGCAGACTGAGTTTCTGTCCTCTGCCCAGGTGCGGCATTTCATCAGTTTCCCGGCGAAATGAAAATCCGCTGGGGGCAACCTCAGCTTCCTGGCGCTCCATGGCGGTAAATTCGATGGTTCGCCCCAGTATCCGCGGCGGTGTACCGGTTTTAAGCCGGCCGACTTCAAGCTTAAGATCTTTTCGCAGTGAGTCTGCCAGTGAATCCGCAGCCGGGTCGCCGGCCCGACCGCCGGGGACGTCCCGCAAGCCATAGTGCAGCTTAGCGCCGAGGAAAGTCCCCGTGGCTACCACCACAGCGGCCGCTTCATAAGTATCGCCGAATTCGGTAAGGACACCGGTCACTTTCTCAAAATCGGTTTTGAAAGCAACCGCTTGAGCTTGCTGAATAAAGAGTTGCGGCTGGCGTTCAAGCACGTGCTTCATACGCCGTTGATAAATCACTTTATCGCACTGGGAGCGTGGCGAGCGCACCGCGGGCCCTTTGGATTTATTAAGAATCCTGAATTGAATGCTTGCGGCATCGGTATTGAGCCCCATCTCGCCGCCGAGCGCATCAATTTCCCTCACGACCTGCCCCTTGGCAATTCCGCCGATGGCAGGGTTGCATGACATCTGGGCAATATGATCAGCGTTAATTGTCAACAGCAAAGTATCCGCTCCCAGTCGCGCCGCGGCTAGGGCCGCTTCACAACCGGCATGTCCGCCACCAATTACTATCACGTCATATTTATTGTTCACTGTTCGAACTTTCTTCGTTTTTATTTTCGGCGATAAAATTTCGTAATAACCGCATAATTTCCGGCGACATATCCGCCGCCAGTTTCCGGACTTCTTTATGGGTCGGTCCAGGACCTCTGACAGCACCAGCATTGTTGGTTATAAGCACTATACCTAGGACTTCCATGGACAGGGCCCGGGCAGCGATGGTTTCCAAAACCACGCTCATACCTACCGCATCAGCCCCATTGCGCCTAGCAATTTCCACCTCTGCCGGAGTTTCATACTGCGGTCCTAAGTTGGCCTGATAAGTCCCGACTCGCGGCGCTATCACCCCCTCGGCAGTGGCGTTCAAAAAAGCTGATGTTAAAGCGGGGGAATACGCTTCATTCATAGCCGGAAAAAAATCAGCGCCTAGCGACTGCCTTCCGATCAGGGGAGAAGTCCCCAGATTATTGATAAAATCGGTCAGCACCATAAGGGTACCGGGTCGGTAATCGGGATTAACCCCCCCGGCGGCGGCCAGAAAAATACCCGCCGTAATGCCGGCAAACTTCGCCGCGCAAGTCGGCAACACGCAGGACAAGGTTCCCTGCCCTTCATATAAATGCCGGCGGCCTTCGCAAACCAGCAAGGGCGTTCCGCAGCACCAGCCGGAGATTAATTGCAGCGAGTGTCCGGCCGGCGACTCGGCCGCCGGCATGCCCGGCAATTCACTCAACGGTTTCCTCACTGCGATATCATCAAGCAACCCTTCAATCGCAAAACCGGACCCGGTCTGGATAAAAAATTTCGGCGTTTGACCAGCAGGGAAGAATTCAGGTAAAACGGTTGCGAAATCTTGAGCTGCACTTTTCAGGGATTGCATCGGATAGCTCTCAGAGGATTGCCTTCAGGGTCACGAAAACGGAAAAAATCTTTGCCGACTGCCAGGCGCTCGATGGCGCTGGTTTCCACTTCGTGCCGGGAGAGATGTTGTCGAAACCCCTCCAGGTCATCAACGGCTAGGCAACATTGTATATCGCCTTTATCGGTCTCCGGCCGTTGCACAATATTGTTGGCTTGTTGTAAAGCAATTACCATCTGCCCCTGGACAACTTCGAATTCAACCCAGAAGTTAGTATTTAGAACCGGCTCCCCCAAACGCAGGACCTGGCTATAAAAAGCGCGACTTTGGTCCATATTACGAACCTTGATAATAGCACCGTAAAAGCGTATGAGACCATTTTTTGACTCGATTTTTTCTGATTCGTTCATGGCTGGCTCTCTTTTATTCAGACCCTCCGCGAAAAGATCTCGCGCCCACGTTGGGAGCGCCGGCAACCCGTAGGGTTCATGCCTCTTTCGGCGATATTTCAGCTTTTCGACAGAAACCGTTAGCACTGAAGCTAGCGATTCCCGCCGAAAAACTGAAATCGCATCCGAAATAGGCACGAACGTGGGTGCGATACCTTTTCGCGGAGGGTCTAGTCAGATCATGTCCGGAAGGAAATCGCACCCGACTTGGTGGCGAGACCTTTCCGGACCGGCTGTGGTTAGAATAGACAATTTAAAAGTTTACGATATTTTAGTACCTCACAACAAAAATAAAAGGATGATCTAATATATGACACGTCTAAGCTATGAAAATCCCCTGACAAAACGTTACGCCAGCGCCGAAATGAGCCGTAACTGGTCGCCGCAGAATAAATTCTCAAACTGGCGCCGACTGTGGATCGCCCTGGCACGCGCAGAACAGGAATTGGGCATGGATATCAGCGATGCGCAAATTGCGGAAATGGAGCAGCACGTCGATGACATCAACTTTGAGACCGCAGATAAGCGCGAGCGAGAAACCAAGCACGACGTGATGAGCCATGTGTACGCATTGGGTCAACAATGTCCGAATGCCAAACCGATAATTCACTTAGGGGCTACCAGCTGTTTTGTTACGGATAACTCCGAACTCGTCATGTTGCGCGATGCTATGGCTATTGTCCGTGACAAACTGGTCTTCCTGATTGAGGCCTTACGCGAGTGTGCTGATAAGTATAAGGATATGCCAACCCTGGGATTCACGCACTTTCAGCCAGCCCAGCTGACAACCGTGGGCAAACGCGCCACCCTCTGGCTTTATGATATGCTGCGGGATATCAAAAATTTACAGAGACAGATTGATGAATTACCGTTCCGCGGCGTTAAAGGTACAACCGGAACCCAGGCCAGTTTTCTATCCCTTTTTGGCGGTGATCACGAAAAAGTCAAACAGTTAGATCAGCGCGTCTGTGAACTGATGGGCGTTAAAAGCTGTGTCCCTGTCTCCGGCCAAACCTATACACGGAAGATCGACTTCGAAATAGTTTCTGCGCTTTCCGGCATAGCGCAAT
>JAWOEV010000194.1:0-8714 GCA_046482565.1 Lentisphaeria bacterium
GTATCCGGCATGATCATCGGCGCCGGCACGGTGCTTGTCGAGGACGACCTGAAGCGTGTCGAACGGGCCGGGGCGGCGCCGCCGAAAAGACAAAATCTCATCCGAAATAGGCACGAGCATGGGCGCGATACCTTTTCGCATGGCGTCTAGCCCGTGCAGAATTCAAGCCAGCCCGCTGAGCCAGTAAAACTTGAAAGACATGGTATAGTATAACGTGTTTTTTTATGCAATATCTGAAGCAAACGCCGCCGCCCGGATAAATTGGTTTTTGGATGCAACGCAAGGCAAGGTAAACATGGAGACTCCCGGACAAATACTCATTACTGGTGCTGCTGGCTTTATCGGCTATCATGCCGCAGTACGCTTTCTTGAGCAGGGTTGGCAGGTGGTCGGCATTGACAATTTCAATGCCTATTATGACCCGCACCTGAAAGAGGCGCGCCATGCGCAATTGGAAAAATACGAGTCTTATGATGGTATACGGATGGACCTTGGTGACCGGGAGGGGGTTATGCGACTGTTTGAGCAACGCTCTTTTGACGCAGTCGTTCATCTTGCGGCTCAAGCGGGCGTTCGATATTCACTCGATCATCCCTTCGTGTATGTTGATGCAAATCTGACCGGTTTTTTAAGCGTTCTTGAAGCGGTAAGACACCATGGCCCTAAGCGCTTGGTTTATGCCTCCAGTTCCAGTGTATACGGCGGCAATACCAAGTTGCCTTTCTCAGAAAAAGACAGTGTCGATTCGCCTGTCAGCCTTTATGCCGCCACCAAGCGCGCCAACGAACTTATGGCCCATACTTACACTCACTTATATGGCATTCAAACCGTCGGCCTGAGATTCTTTACAGTTTACGGCCCCTGGGGCAGGCCGGATATGGCGATGTGGATTTTTGCTGATAAAATCAAGTCCGGTAAATCAATACCGGTTTATAATTACGGCAATATGAAACGGGATTTTACCTTTATTGATGACATCGTAACCGGGATATATGCCTCGGCGACAAAGCCGAACCTTGATGATTATGAGATATTTAATCTCGGTAATCACCAATGCGAACAATTAGGGGACTTGATTGCAACGATTGAAAAGGCCTTAGGGCAAACGGCCGAGAAAGAACTTCTGCCCATGCAGCCAGGGGATGTTCCAGCGACTTACGCGGATATCGAACGGGCTAATACGAAGCTGGGGTATGAGCCGGTTACACCGATAAGCGAGGGGGTTCCGAAGTTTATCGAGTGGTTTAACGCATACCACGACACCGATTAAAATTAATTCGTTAACTAAAAAAGGGAATCTTAATGAGCAATATAATTGTAAAACAGGATGATGGACTCAACGTAGGTGACAACCCCATAATTCCGTTTGTCAGCGGCGATGGAACCGGTCCGGATATTTGGAAGGCCACCATTCGAGTGCTTGACGGTGCTGTGGAAAAGGCCTATGGCGGTAAACGGAAAATACAGTGGGAAGAAGTACTCGCGGGGCAACGCGCATTCGATAAAACCGGCGAATGGTTGCCGCAGGCGACGTTAGACGCGTTTGAAAAATATAAAGTCGGCATTAAAGGACCTCTGACGACCCCGGTCGGTGGCGGCATCCGTAGCCTTAACGTTGCTATCCGGCAGGCGCTTGACCTTTATGTATGCCTACGACCGGTGCGCTATTTTCATGGCGTACCTTCGCCTGTCAAACATCCGGAATACATTGATATGGTCGTGTTCCGCGAAAATACCGAGGACGTCTATGCCGGTAAAGAAGTTGAAGCATATACCGATGGGGCACATGACCTTCTTGCGTTTCTCAAAAAACAATTTGACTGGGATATTCGGGACGATTCCGGCATAGGCATCAAGCCGATTAGCGAAACCGGTAGTAAGCGCCTAGTGCGGGCGGCAATTAAGTATGCTATAGCGGAGGGGCGTAAAAGTGTCACGCTGGTGCACAAAGGCAATATTCAAAAGTTTACGGAAGGTGCTTTCTGCAAATGGGGCTATGAAGTGGCCCGCGACGAATATGCCGAAGAAACCGTGGCCTGGGAAGATTGCGACGGCCAGGTGCCTGAGGGCAAAATTCTTGTCCAGGATACTATCGCCGACAACTTCCTGCAGCAGATTTTAACGCGCCCAAAGAATTATGACGTTGTGGCAACCATGAACCTGAACGGCGACTATATGTCTGATGCTCTTGCTGCTCAAGTCGGCGGAATCGGTATTGCCCCGGGTGGAAATATTAATTACGAAACCGGCTGTGCTGTTTTTGAAGCTACTCACGGTACCGCCCCAAAGCATGCCGGGCAGGACAAAGTAAATCCGTCAAGCCTTATTCTGTCGGGGATGATGATGTTTAAGTATCTTGGGTGGCGGGAAGCGGCGCAGATGATTCTGGACGGAATCGACCGCACTATTGCCAGCCATACTGTGACGTATGATTTTGCTCGTTTGCTGGAAGACAGTAAAAAAGTTAAATGCTCGGAATTCGGCGACGAAATTGTCGCCAACATGCATTGATGAAAGAGTTTTCTCAATTTGAGCCGGATAATGAATTCGAGTGGGAGCAGGTGCTGGAAGAAAGCGATGCTTATGCGGCTCGTTATTTTCAGCTGTTGCAACGCTTTTCAGACCTGCCTGAGGCTGATGCATTGATTAAAAAATATCTTGCTGAAGAATTTCAGTCAGATTTGCAAGAAACAGACTTTGACAGTGAGGATTACCGTAACCAGTGGGATGGTGCATTACATGTCGACGGGGAGGGGGACGCGCCGTTTGACATCGAAAATTCATTGGACGCAATGTTCGACGAAGCAGGCGAGGATGACGGACCGCAGCCCGGGGACGCTCTGTTCTATGAGATCCATCCGGCCTTTCAGCTGTTACAACATTGTGCTTTGGGGTGGTGCAATATTTATTCTGCTGTCTTGTCGCCGGAAGACCGAAAATCAGGCTTGCGCACCCTTTCATATTTAGGGCGGGCGCTGGCTTATGTCGTCTCGGGCATCGGGGACGGTCTCTTTGAGTCTCCCGCCGCAAATGCAGCCTTTTCTAAACGGGCCCTCTCTCAACTAAACCTCGCGCTTGGAGAAATGCACAAACTGGAGCATGATAAACCGCAATACGAAAAGTTATTGACAGCAATGCGTGAACACGTACTCAAGGCTAGGAGCACGGTGTTTGATCATCTCGAACATTGTCGCGGTCGCGCAGATGTTGAGGATTTCTGAGATATGCGCTACATCAGCACCAGAGGCCGTACAGAACCTGTTTCTTTTAAGCAGGCGGTGATAATGGGCTTGGCACCAGACGGGGGGCTGTTGCTGCCTGAAAAAATTCCCGCGGTTAAAGACAAACTGGATTTTTGGCGCGACCTGGAATATTCTGAATTAACTCTCGCCGTCATGCAAGAGTTCATTGAGAATGAAATACCTCGGGAAACCTTGCGCAAGCTGGTCAGTAAAAGTTATGCCAAGTTTGAGAGCCCGGAAGTCGTAACCGTCAAAGAGCTGGATCCTTTATTTTTTGCTGAACTCTTTCTGGGACCGACACTGGCTTTCAAAGACATTGCCCTGCAATTGCTGGGTAACCTTTTTGAACATGTTCTGGAAGAAGCTGACGAACGGCTCAATCTTGTAGGGGCGACCAGTGGCGATACCGGAAGTGCGGCAATCCATGGTGTTCGCGGCAAATCGAATATTGATATCTTTATAATGCATCCGGATGGCAAGGTCAGTCCGATTCAGCGTCAGCAAATGACATCGGTTCTGGACGACAACGTCCATAATATTGCGATCCAAGGTAATTTTGACGATAGTCAGCGTATACTTAAGGAATTATTCAACGACCTGGAGTTTAAGCAAGCCTATAAACTGGGGGCAGTCAATTCTGTAAACTGGGCCCGAATTCTTGCCCAGATTGTATATTATTTCTATGCCGCTTTCAAGGTGCAGAATCGAACCGGCGCAGAAGCAATTCAAGTTTGTGTGCCAAGCGGCAATTTCGGTAATATATTTGCCGGGTATTTGGCCACTCAGATGGGAGCTCCCATCAAGCGTTTGATACTGGCGACTAATGAAAACGATATTTTGGCCCGGTTCTTCACCACCGGCGTATATGAGCGCAGTGCTGTTCATCCTACCTTAAGTCCCTCCATGGACATTCAAGTTGCCAGCAACTTTGAGCGTTACCTCTATTATCGGTTGGGAGAAAACAGCGGGAAAGTTGAAAAGCAAATGGCCCTTTTTGCCAAAGGCGGGAAGCTTGCATTACCCGGGCCGGACCCGCTTTTTGTGGCTGGCTCCGCGACAACCGACCAAATGCTGGCGGCCATCCGCGATAATTATCAAAGGCATGGTTATATAATTGATCCACATTCCGCGGTCGGCATAGCAGTAGCCAGCAATAATTTACTGGATGATACCCCGACGATCTGCCTAGGTACAGCTCACCCCGCAAAATTCCCGGAAGCAGTCCGTCGCGCCTTGGGAAAGGACTTGGCGCACCATCCGCGGATTGATGCAATAATGGACCTTCCCACCCGTTGCACTACCCTGCCCCCAAAAAGTGAATCAATAAAAGATTTTATTCGCGAAAGTTCTTAAACTCTATTACTCTGGGGAACTGTTTGCTATTTAATCATAATCAAGTAAATTACTTGGTTCGTATTCATGGGTTCTGCAGTTTGGTACAGATTGCCATATAAAACGAGATAATATTCAGTTTAAAGCAAGAGGAACAATTCGGACAAAAATGGATAAAGCACAAAAACAAGCGATTGTTGAGGAATACGGCCGTACTGATAAAGATGTTGGTTCTTCGGAAGTGCAAATTGCAGTACTGACCGAGCGCATCAAAGAGATTACCGAGCATCTGCGGACTCATAAGCAGGATCATAGTTCGCGACGCGGATTGCTTACTATGGTTAATAAACGGCGGAAATTGCTCAACTATCTCGACAAAAATGACCACGAACGCTACCGCGATATTCTTAAACGCCTTAAAATACGACGCTAAGCAAAATCGCTGTAGCATCCCGGGCAAGCGGGCTTTCAGCTAACAGTGCCTGAGGCTCGTTGCCCCGACAACACAACAGAAAACTCGAAAGAGACAAAAGGTGCCTTCGATCAAACGCATAAGTTTTGCCTAAAGTGAAAAACTTAATACTGGCTGTTATTCAGAATGTGGAATTACGGCGATATAAGAGCCCTGGCACACTTGCGAAGGCTTTTATACCGCGATTCCGCATTCGATGACTGGTAAGCAAGTAGTCTTTTCACCCGTCCGCTTAACTTTCCCGTCAGATTAGAAAGTACCGCCCCGGTATTGCACGAAAAGTAGTGCCATACCGCGGTTTTGTCTCATGGCTGACAAAAACTAAGGAGTGTATTAGTAATGGCTATTGAACAGGTACAATTTGATTTCGGCGCTGGCCGTACAGTAACAATTGAAACCGGAAAGCTGGCCTGCCAGGCAGGCGGATCGGTAACCGTACGCCAGGGCGACACAATCGTGCTGGTTGCAGCGTGTTCCGATGATCCTCGCCCCGGCTTAAACTTTTTCCCGCTGCAGGTGGATTACCGGGAAAAATTCAGCGCCGCGGGTAAGTTTCCGGGTGGTTTCTTCAAGCGTGAAGGACGTCCTTCAGAGAAAGAAATTCTCACGGCCCGGATGACCGATCGGCCACTGCGCCCGCTCTTCCCGGAAGGCTTTATTGATGATGTACAAATAATGTCCGGCCTTCTCAGTGCGGACGGCGAGAATGAAGCCGATGTGCTCAGTATGCTCGGCGCTTCGGTTGCACTGATGATTTCGGATATCCCTTTTTACGGTCCTGTCGGGGCCTTGCGGGTTGGGCGCGTTAACGGTGAGTTTATTGCCAATCCCACCCACTCTGAAATGGCAAACAGTGATATTGATCTGGTTTACGCCGGCGTCGACGGTAAAACCGTAATGATCGAAGGATCTTCGGACGAGATCAGTGATGAAGACTTGCGTGATGCTTTAAGCTTTGCGGAGAATATTGTTACCGGCCTCTGTGACATTCAACGCGACCTTCAGAAGAGAGTCGGAAAAGAAAAATATGAACCGGTGCTGCACCTTCCCCCCGAGGATGTTACGGAAGCGGTTAAAGAATACTGCAAAGGCAAGTTGGACGATGTGCTGCAGATTGCTGGCAAGAAAGAACGGCAGGCAGCGCTGAATGAACTCCGCGATGAAATGGTTGCGGAACTTACCCCCAAGCTGGTTGACGAAAATGATCCGGAAGCTGAAGCGCCTGACTTTAAAGAAGCCTTACATTCTGCTGAGAAAGACGCCGTCCGGCGGCTTCTCAAAGCGGGTAAACGCGTGGACGGTCGCGGACCCGACGACCTTCGGGAGCTCAATTGCGAAGTGGGATTCCTGCCTCAAGTACATGGCAGTGCGGTTTTCTCACGGGGCGAGACCCAAGCACTGGTAAGCACCACGCTCGGTTCCGACCGCGACGTCCAGTCATACGACGTGATCACCGGTGGTGGTGAGGGCGTAAAGCGCTTTATGCTGCACTACAATTTTCCGAACTTCAGCACTGGAGAGACCGGCCGTATTGCCGGCCCCGGGCGCCGGGAAATCGGGCATGGAGCTCTTGCCGAACGTTGCGTAGCCGGGATAATCCCGGAAGATTTTCCTTATACGGTTCGCTGCGTATCAGATATTCTCAGTTCCAACGGATCTTCATCAATGGCCAGTGTTTGCGGTGCCAGTTTGGCTCTGATGGACGCAGGAGTTCCGGTTGAAAAGGCAGTTGCCGGCATCTCGGTAGGATTGGTTACAGGAGACACTGAAGATGATAACGTCTTCCTTACTGATATCCTGGGATCAGAGGACCATTTCGGCGACATGGACTTTAAAATCGCCGGAACCCGTAACGGAATCACCGGTTTCCAGCTTGACCTCAAGGTTGGCGGACTTTCTGTGGAAGCCATGTACGAAGCGATGCAGCGGAACCACACTGCCCGGATGAAAATCCTGGATGCAATGGAGGCCGCGATAAGCGGACCCCGTACAGAGGTAAGCGAAAATGCGCCACAGATAAAAAGCGTAAAAATAAATCCCGAGAAGATCGGAGCGCTTATCGGCACCGGCGGTAAGGTTATTCGGGAAATCACCGAAGAAACGGGCGCGCAGATTGATATTGAAGAAGACGGCAGTGTTAATATTTTTGCTCAAGACGGCGAAGCCATGAATGAAGCCATGCGCCGAGTTGAAGAGGTCACTGCCGAAGCCGAAATTGGTAAAACCTACCGTGGCGAAGTCAAGACGGTTAAAGATTTCGGTGCCTTTGTGGAAATTCTCCCCGGCCAGGATGGTTTGCTCCATATTTCTGAAATGGCTGACTACCGTGTCGATAAGGTTGAAGATATCTGCAAGGTTGGCGATTACGTCACTGTAAAGGTATTGGATGTTGATGATCGCGGTCGCATTCGACTCAGCCGCAAAGAAGCGCTTAAAGAAATTGAGTAAACGTTGAATTAAGACTGATTGAAACTAGATTTTATACTCAAATTGTAATGAGGTATTTAGATATGAAAAAAGATATACACCCTGAGTATGTTGAAGGTACAGTGCGGTGTGCCTGCGGCGCTGAATACAAAGTACAAACTACCCGGCAGGAGACTACTGTGGATATTTGTTCCCAGTGTCATCCGTTTTTTACGGGTAAACAGAAACTGGTCGATACCGAAGGACGGGTTGACCGTTTCCGTCGTCGTTATGGTATGCAGCAGGACGAAGGCTGAAAAGCCGGTTTTCCTACCTAACATCGTAAACACTGTATTGCGCGCCCGCGCTGACCCCCTTCCTCAAAAGGGTGATAATCAGCGTTGTTAAAGGGCGCGCTCGGTGTTTCTTGGAGTGAACGTTTATCTCGGTTATTGCTTAAAATAGTAGATTTTCAACACTCTTTTTCTCGCACAGTAATCGGTCTGCAACGTCCATTTTATTTGCCTTTGAGGTTTGTCCATGCACGATTTTCAAAAATATATTGATTCAGCCCAGGAACGGTCGCAGGAAGTTGAACAGGAGCTGGCGCATTTTGATTTCAACTCGCCGGATACTGATCAGGGGCAATATGAAAAATTGAATCGTGAATACCAGCGCCTGCGGAATTTACTTAATACCTGGAATGACTTACAGAAAAACAGCGAAGATCTCGCCGGCAACCGGGACTTAATGGATTCCGAGGAAGATCCTGAATTTCTGGAAGTTGTGCAAACGGAAACACAAGAACTTGAAGCCCGCACAGAAAAGCTCGATCGCAAACTGAAGTCGCTTATCTTGCCGCCTCTTCCGATGGAAGACCGAAACAGTATTGTTGAGATACGACCGGCGGCCGGGGGAGACGAAGCAGGCCTGTTTGCCGCGGAATTGCTCCGCATGTACTCTCATTTCGCCGAAGAACGCGGCTGGAAACAGGAACTGCTGGAACAGGTCGAGAATGCTGTAGGCGGAATTAAAAGTGTTGCTTTTTCGTTGCAGGGAACCGATGTTCACAGGTATATGAAATTCGAAAGCGGCGTCCATCGGGTTCAGCGAATTCCGGAAACCGAATCCGGTGGCCGTGTACATACGTCAACGGTGACTGTGGCCGTCTTGCCCGAGGCGGAAGAGGTTGATGTACAGATCAACCCCGAGGATTTAAAACTGGACGTATTCCGGTCTTCCGGCCCCGGGGAGCAGTCGGT
>JAWOEV010000200.1:0-3842 GCA_046482565.1 Lentisphaeria bacterium
AAGACTGCCTGCTGCGCCTGGCATAGCCGCGCAACTTGAGATCGTCACAGAAACGTTCATAGTAATCCATTGTGTATAGTCCTTCGTTGACGCCCTAAGGTAGCGACTCCAGTCGGGCAGCAACTGGGACTATACACGTTTATTCATCGGGGAGTAGTTAATAACTGCCGCGTAGCGGCTTACTTGAACAATGAAATGCACCGTACTCGGGTAATCCGCGCCGAAGTGCGCCTTCCCCGAGCCCGGTGATTTCGGACGTGCGCCCGGCATGGCGCACGACTTATGCGGTGAAAGTCCATACGTATGAGCAAACCCCGCAGGAATGGCAAAGTTCATTGAAAATAAGCACTTTACCCTTGACGACGGCCATAGCGTTGTAATTACAGGCCTCGGCGCACTTGCCGCAACCCGTACATTTGCCGGCATCCCACACCGGTTTCGGAACTGTAATCTCATTTCCTTCAGTAAAATCCGGTTTGACAAACAGATGATCATTGGACTCCTCAACATCACAGTCGAGAAGCCGGGCTTTGTCACCGCGTTGAGCAAGAGCGGCGGCCAGGTTGACCGCGAATGTTGTTTTCCCAGCGCCGCCGCCTGTGCGCGGCCCCGTACCAGTCGGTCCTGTTCCATCTCCGCATGGCGTCTTGACTTATTCCTTAAAAATTGTGATTGTTTCGTTTTCCGCCCCGCCAGCGTTTTCGGCGCCCGGCGCCACCGCGCCCACATCGACCTGGTCCGCGACCGTATGGCGGCCAGTTCTCCGGCGGTTTCAGGGCACCGTCCTGCCAATTGCGAAATGCAGGATTTCGCTTCCCGGTGGTCAGTGGTCAGTGTTCAGGAAACCGTAATTTGTGCTGAACACCGAACACTGAATACTGATATCAGCTCGCGCAAAAGCTATTTCGCAAGAGTTTAACGTTTGTATACTAAGGAGACTATCCCATGCCGAAGCCTTTGCTAATCGTCATTATATGTGTTTTCGCGGTGTCAGCGGTCATGGCGGACGAGAATTCTGAACCGGGTCGAAACACCGAAAAAGCGGGTACTGTCGCTGTACGCCGCGAAGATTTTGACGATCTCGACGCTTGGAAGCCGCGAACCTTTGAGGATGTAAAACGCCATACTCAATATTCGATTGTGAAACAAAACGGGGAGTCATACCTGAAATCTTTTACGGACCACTCCGCTTCCGGACTTGTGTGCAAAGATAAATTTGATGTTTATAAATATCCGCGCCTGCGTTGGTGCTGGAAAGTCAGTAATATTTTTGAAAAAGGCGACGCCACCAGCAAGAAAAGCGACGATTACGCGAATCGTGTGTACGTGAGCTTCGAATATGACCCCGATGATGTTGGCTGGGTTACCCGTGCCAAGTACAGGGTCGCCAAACAAATGTACGGGGAATACCCGCCGCACAGCGTCTTGAACTATTTCTGGGCGAACAAGGATCACGGAAAAGATCATTTGGTCAGTCAGTACACCGATCGCGCCATGCTTATCCCGGTTGAGGTCAGCAAAGCGAATGTTGGCGAGTGGGTGATCGAGGAAGTTAATATTCTGGAAGACTACCAGCGCGTATTCGGTAAGAAACCGCCCCGCACGCCAGCCTCTTTGGCGATCATGAGCGACTCCGATAATACCGGCGAAAGCGCCACCGGCTACATTGACTTTATTGAAATCCTGCCACCAGCCGATTAATCCGGATGTTGCATGAAAAATCCGATTCTGCGGTTTTTAATTATCAGAACACACGAGACTTAACTCTAATTTCTTAAATATACAGTTTGTACCCCAAGAGTAGAATCCAATTTTTCACCCAAAAGGCGACACAGCAACATCACATTTTTGCATTTTCGGGTTTGAAGCAGTGGTCATCACAGCAACAAACCGGAAAATCAAAGCTGTGACGCTGCTGTGTCGTGCACTAACCGGGTTAACTCGGAAATTATATAAAAAAGAAGATTCCACGGGTTAAATCTCCGGCAGGATTGCAAAAATTTCGTGCATGCGCGGGTGACGGCTGACAATGTCGTGAAAAGGTAATGTTCTTTTGGGGGGGCAACGGTAAAAATCCCCTCGGCAATGCAATTCAGCATTCCCGGAAGGTGCGCCATGTCGATGTTTTGGTCTTTAACCTTGGTGTCTTTATTCATTCTGACGGTGTACCAAAACGGGATTGCATCCTAATAATTTTCTAACAATTTATTTTGACAAAAGAACCTTAAAACGATATTTTAGACGTCTAACATTTGTTTTTCAAGCTGCTGCCGTACCGCTGGGTTTATGATACAATATCGGGAGACAAAATATTATGGACGGCTTATATTCATCCTTTTCAAAACTTGAGTTAGTCCACACAAAAAGTTCTTTCTTTCAAGCAGATGTGTATAGAGCTGAAGCGGCTGACGGCACGCCCGTATTGATTAAGACGTACAGAAATTGTCCATTTTTTATCCGCTACTTTTGCGGCTGGATTGTATTGGGTCACGAAAATTGCGTCCTTCACCGCTTGGCAGGTATTGAAGGGGTTCCCGAGAGTTTCGGCAAAGTGGATGCTTGTACGCTGTCGATGGAATATATTGATGCGGCAGAGGATATCGGCGAATCGGCTGATCCTGACCAAAACCATGAACCTCCCCCGGTTTCTTTTTTTGAGTCATTAAAAAGGCTTATGGCTGAAGTGCATGAACGGGGAATAACACATTGCGATATACGTCGACGGAACATATTGCGCGACGCTTATGATCATCCTTACGTAATAGATTTTGCCACGGCTGTTTGTAAAACCGGGCTGGGTAATCTTGCCGGTAACCCTCTTTTCTGTTTGGCAAAACGCCTAGATGACCACACTATTCTGAAATTACAGAATTCTTTTCGGCCAAACTCACTTACCACTGAAGAAAAAGAATGGTTGAACTGGCAGCCCTTTTATCTTAAGGTTGGTAAGTTTGTGCGGCGACGTATTTACAAAAAGTGGATCAAACCGCGGGCGTGGCGCGAACGATTAACCCGACTGCGGGAACGAATGCACTGAGACGGATTCGCGATCGTGGTGGCCAGTGACTGAAAAAGATAGTAGATAGACGCCATGCGAAAAGGTATCGCGCCCATGCCCGTGTTTATTTCGGATAAGATTTTGACTTCTCGGCGGGGATCGCCAGACCTAAACTAACGGTTCCCGTCTACCCCGGCCATTGCATGAAAAAATGAGATTGTGCACCGGGTTTCAAAGTGTAATTTTATGCTAGGTGAGCTAACGCCTTAGTCTTCATATGCTTAAGCCGCATAATCTCATTTTTCATGCAAAAACCGGGCTAAACGTCGATATATCGCCGAAAGAAGCATGGGGGGGGAGCGCACAGGAAAGCCGACGGGGACGTCGGCTCTACGGGGAGGCGCGGAAGCATGGGGCCAGCAGCGTTAAGTTTCCTCGGTAGACCCCATCCGGAACGGTCTATTTGGATCGCTTTTTTGATCTCAGCAATAAAAGCATGAACGGCCAGATAATTAACGGTGCAAGTATCGCAATTGTATGGGCGGTTGCAGGGGCGGTGTTGCCAAGGGCGCTTCCCCACCAGCTGAATAGAGCCGTGACCGGCACGGTTCCCAGAACCAAGGCGGCGAAAAAGTAGGGGAAACGCATTTTAGCGAGTCCGGCCAGGACGGTCATCACCTCCGGCAGAATCGGGGCTATGCGACTTACGATAACCGCGGCTCCACCCCAGCGCTCAAAAATATCCTGAAACTTGGCGATCTCTTCCGGTTTGGCCAGCCAGCCCGACACCCGCTCACGCCAGATCCTGACCAGTCCGTAACCGAGCAAGCCCGCTGAAAGACTG
>JAWOEV010000254.1:0-3577 GCA_046482565.1 Lentisphaeria bacterium
ATATTGTCCTTGACCAGCACGTCTGCGGTGGCATCGGCAATATGAAGCAGCGGGATATCAATGGCTTTTTCAATGTCCGGGGCCACGATATGCATGGTGTTTGTGCCTAATTTTAAATTTGATCCTTATGCAGTTTATTCGGCAGGGAGGACTGGCTTTGTCCACTGCCGTTGCATCGTGGATAAACGTGCTTATGCTACTCTATTTTGCGCGCTCTTCCATCGGTGATTTGGGGTTGCGATTTGTTTTATCGCCGGTGGCGAAAATTACCGGGGCGGCGGCGCTTGCCGGACTCAGCATGCATCTCTGCCTGAGAAGTATTGAGAAGCTTGCGCTATCGGGTTTTATCAGCAAGTTTATGGAGTGCGCAATTCCGCTTGTAGCGGGAGGGGTTATATATGTGATCGCAACTTTGCTGTTGGGTTGCAGTCACATTAAACAGATTTTGGGGAGGGGTTGAATAAAGTGGAAAAGATGATAATACTTCGGTAATGCACGTTGGTTCATTGCCGAAATGGCTCGCGTCATATACCGCGAATTATTCCAACTAAGTACTAGAAAAGGATGGAATCATATGCCTTCGCTGGATTATCTTGAAGGGCGCAAGTTTTGCGTTGTTTTTGTGAAAGTTATTGATGAGCAAGCAGGTAAAGTCGAACTGCAGTGTATGCACGGGCGCGCCAGTGTGGCGGACGGCAAACTTACTTGTATAACCCCGGAGGGTACCGGGTTTACAGTGCCGAATACTGCATTGCCTAATGTGCTTCCCAATGACGGTACGGAAATGCTGAAAGATGCTGAATATTTCGTTTTCGTAAAAACCGATCCGAATCTTGATTTTATAAACAATTCGAACTCAGGCCAAAGTTGATTATGAAAACGGAAAACCCCGCTGTTTATATAGTTAGTCTGGGTTGCGCCAAGAACCTCGTCGATACTGAGGTTATGTGCGGTACGCTCGCGGTTGACGGATACCTCCTGACCGATGACCTTGAGCAGGCCGATATCGTCCTGATTAATACCTGCAGTTTTATTGCCGATGCCAGAGATGAGGCTGAAGCCGAGATTATGGCGGCACTCGAGTGGAAGAAGCAGAAACAAGGAAGATACATCGCCGTCGCCGGTTGTCTGCCGCAGCGTGACATAGATAGTGTGCGGCAACGCTATTCTGACGTTGACCTATTCCTGGGGCTTGATGATGTACCTGAGGTTGGCAGACGACTGCGGGAAATCCACAATACGGCTGAGGCTCGATGCGGTGATATTGCTATAGGGGAGGCGGAATATGTGTACGATCATAAAACGCCGCGATTGCAGCTCACGCCTGAGAACTATGCCTACATAAAGATTGCTGAGGGCTGCAACCATTTCTGTCGCTTCTGTGCTATACCGGCGATTCGGGGGCGGTTGCGAAGCCGATCAAATGCTTCCATTAAGGCCGAATTACAGAATCTGGTGTCGCAGGGCGTCAAAGAAATCAACCTGATCGCTCAGGATACGACAGCTTACGGTACTGACCGATCCGATAATGCTTCTCTGACCGGACTTCTGCGAAGCCTTAATGATGTAGAAGGAGAGTTCTGGGTGCGCATTCTCTATACCCACCCCCGCTACTTTACCGAGGAGGTTCTTGAGGCGATGGCCGGGGACTCGCGTATATTGCCCTATATCGATATGCCGCTGCAGCATATAAGCGATAAAATTTTGCAGGCAATGGGGCGGCAGACCTCCGGGGGCGAGGTGCGCAAAATGCTTGCATTGATGCGTCACAAACTCCCTGAGGCAGTATTGCGTACTACTTTCCTGGTTGGGTATCCCGGCGAGACGGAAACGGATTATCGAGAGTTACTCGATTTTGTCAAGCAAACTCGCTTTGACCGTCTGGGAGTTTTTGCTTTTTCACCTGAACAGGGCACGGCCGCGGCCGGAATCACTGAAGATATTGTTCCATCCGAGGTGGCCGAAGCCCGACGCGCTGAGATCTTGACCGTCCAGCAGGATATAGCACTTGCAAAAAATCAGAAACTTGTCGGTTCGAAACTTCGGATCCTGGTGGAAACTGCAGATGATTCAGGATACGGCGTCGGGCGCACCGCTGCTGATGCGCCCGAGGTAGATAATCATGTTCACTTTTCTTTCGACAGAGGCGATCCCGTCAAGGACGGTTTTGTAAATGTGGAAATTAATCATGCAGAACCTTATGACCTTTATGGATACATAATTTGAACCATTGAGTCTCGGCCGGCCGGAGGGAAATATTGGAAAATAAACTTAAAGCGACAATAATGCCGGTGATGCAGGTACTGCTTGGGGTTGTCGTCTTGGCCTTGTTTTTATATGCAGTGGTCTATTTTGATCTGCGGGAACAGGTGACGGCCCTGTTTAAGTGGCTTGATGAGTTGGGGCTTTGGGGCCCGGTGATTTTTATGCTTATTTATACACTGGTGGTAATGCTCGTGCTGCCGGGCTTCGTATTTACCCTCGGTGCCGGCTTCCTCTTTGGTATCCTGCCGGGTTTTGCTTACGTGGTTATTGCTACTATGACGGGAGCGACCGCCGCCTTTTTTCTGGGGGAATATTTTCTCGGTGAACGGACCGCAAAATATTTGCGCAGGAAGGGGCGATTACGTTTTCTGGCCGATCATTTTATCGGCAAAGGTTGGCGCATAATATTGCTTACGCGTTTGACCCCTTTGTTCCCGTTCAAACTATCCAACTACATCATGGGGTTGGCCCGTTTTAATTTCAAGGATTTTTTCATCGGCACATTTTTCGGCATTATGCCCATGTCTTTCGCAAACGCTTATATAGGTGCAATGGCCGCGGATCTGGCGACACTGCGGGCCGAAAATATCCAGCAATCACCGTTGCGGTGGACAATATACGGAGCCGGACTCCTGGTTCTGGTCGGTCTGATCACGTATTTAGCCGTCTATTCCTGGCGGGTCCTTAATTCCTACAGAGAGCATGGGGAGGGGGAGAAAAATAGCTTAAGCGAATAGAGGCACCCTGATTTGCACGACAATAGGAATTGAGCCAAGCCTATTGACATCCGCCTCTGGGGCTAGCCCGAACATTGCATGAAAAATGAGATTATACGGAATATGTACATGAATACTAGAGGCTTATACCGCTTGTTATAAGGTTACACTTTGTAACCCAGTGCATAATCTCATTTTTCACCCGAAGGGCGAAGCAACAGCATCACATCTTTGCTTTTTTCGGCTTGAAGCGGTGGTTACCACAGCAACAAGCCGAAGAAAAAACAAATCTGCAATACTGTTGCTTCGTGCAAAAACCGGGCTAGCATTCCGTAGCCCAAAAACACTGCTCGCTACTGTAGCTTAATTTTGATCGTCTGCGGCGTCAACTCTTTTTCACGGCACATCTCAATGACTTTACTCGGCAGTTGTTCAGCCCTTCCGGAGCTGATTTCGTCCGGATACGACAAGTCCTCGATAACCAGATACTGCGAAGCCTCGTGATACTCGAACTCGACGTCTTTGAATTCGCCGTCCTCCGTTAACCGCTCAACCCTCTCTATTGTCACCGGCCGTTTGAAACGATGCTGGAAACG
>JAWOEV010000067.1:0-19780 GCA_046482565.1 Lentisphaeria bacterium
CTCCAAGATTGCCAAAAAGACGCAAACCCTGGCCGGTATAAACACCGGGGTAAAACATAACCAAGGGGGTGGCCCCCATTGGCGCATGGAGATTGTTTAGCAGTTGATGGCTCCGGATCATGGGATAGGCACTGCCCACACCCGAAACCAATACCAGGTCCTGGTTTTTCGGGCCGGCTGTTTCCACGAACGCATCAGCGACACGCTTGGGTGCAAGCGGCCCTTCTTTTAGTTTTTTGAGCAGGTTGGAATCGGCCTGGTTTTTCCGCTGGGCCTCGATCAAGCGGTATAAGCCTTTGATATTCATTTACATATCCCGCATAATCTCATTTTTTCATGCAATGGCCGGGCTAGAATCGCCCCCCATACCCCCACACTGCAGCATTAATCAACCGCGTAGCAGGCGGTGCCGTGACCGTTCTCATATTTCACAGGCGGATATTTAGTCGGACACTGCTCGTGCAGCTGACTGTCCGGGTAGGCGGCGTCATACACTGGACAACGCGGGTGAAAGTAGCAACCGGCGGGAGGATTCATCGGCGACGGAATTTCGCCGGAAAGGCGCAGAAGTTTTTTGCGTTCATCCGGCCGGGGTACAGCCTTAAGAAGTGAGCGGGTATAAGGGTGACGGGGTTTGCTCAACACCTGGTCACCGGCCGCGTATTCAACTATTTTTCCCAGATACATAACCGCCACGAAATCAGCCATATATTCGACGACCGCGAGGTCATGGGTTATAAAGAGATACGTCCAGCCGTGTCGGGCCTGCAACTCAACCAAAAGGTTCAAGATCTGGGCCTGCACCGACACATCCAGCGCACTCGTCGGTTCATCCAGCACCAAAAATTGCGGCTCCAGGACCAGGGCCCGGGCGATACTGATGCGCTGTCGTTGGCCGCCGCTGAATTCATGCGGATAGCGGCCGGCGTCTTCAGCACTGAGGCCAACCTCTCCCAAGGCTTTAATGACCCGTGAATGACGCTCTTCCCGGGTAAGTTGAGGATAATGAATTCGCATCCCCTCCCCGACGATATCTTCCACAGTCATCCGGGGGCTGAGCGCCGAAAACGGATCCTGGAAAACAATCTGTAAATCTTTACGCCGATCCCGCAATTCTGCTTTATCCCAAGCCATGACGTTTTCTGAATTGAACACTATGCGTCCCTCGGCCTCGGCCAGAAGGCGCAGAATACTGAGCCCGGCCGTGGTCTTGCCGCATCCCGACTCCCCCACCAGGGCCAGCGTCGCACCATACGGAAACCGTAAACTGATATCGTCAACCGCTTTCACATGGGCTACCGTACGCAGAAAAACACCGCGTTTTACCGGAAAATGTGTTTTAAGGTTTTCTACGTTGAGCAGGTCCCGGTCAAGATCCAGGGCGGTCCGCTCCGGACGCGCAGAGCGCGCTGCCCACGCCTCTTCATCCCGTGCGTAGTTCCGGTTCGGGTCAAGCAGATGACAGGAAACACAATGCCCCGGCTCTGCCTGAGGCTCGCTATTTTCTCTGCCGTTATCTGAGAGTCCCCCCTCTTCAACATTATGCAGAAAACTTTCCTCACGGGCACAGCGTTCAAATTTTTCCCGACATCGAGGATGAAACGGACATCCCCCCGGATAGTCAGTGGCGGAGGGCACGCTGCCCGGGATGGCCCGCAACTTATGCTGCTTCTCCTGAACGGTCGGCAGTGAAGAAAAAAGCCCCCTGGTGTACGGGTGGACCATGTCCTTGAAAATCTCCTCCCGTGTCCCGGTTTCCATAAATTTTCCGGTGTACATTACACAAACGCGATCCGCTATTTGATTAACCACTCCTAAATCATGGGTAATAAAAAGCACCCCCATATTGGTTTCTTTCTGTAAATCCTTGATCAACCCCAGAATCTGAGCCTGAATAGTTACGTCCAGGGCAGTCGTGGGTTCATCAGCAATCAGCAGCTTCGGGCGGCACGCCAGCGCCATCGCAATCATTATCCGCTGGCGCATCCCCCCTGACAACTCATGCGGGTAATTCCGCAGGCGATCTTCCGGTGCGGGAATTCCTACATGTTTGAGCAGTTCCAGAACTTCCGCCCTCGCCTCCTCCTTCTGCATATTTCGATGAATCTGCAAAGGTTCCATGATCTGCCGCTCGACCCGCATCAACGGATTGAGAGACGTCATCGGCTCTTGAAAAATCATTGCCATGTCATTACCGCGCAACCTTCGCAATCCGGCACTTTTCATATCAAGAAGATTTCGCCCCTCGAACAAAATCTCGCCCTCAGGATGAAAAGCATTGTCCGGCAATAACTGCATCGTTGAAAACGCCGTAACCGACTTCCCGGATCCCGACTCCCCCACCAGGGCCACAGTTTCGCCGGGAGCAATGCCAAAGCTGATCCCGTCCACTGCCCGGGCCGGTTTGTCGCCAGCGACGTGAAAATGCGTTTTTAAATTATTGATTTCAAGCAACATAATTATCTATATTCCCTGCCCTCTTCCGCGTTCGGCTTATTCGGATGCCCATTGTCTTTCCCGTGAAGATATTTGATTACCTGCACGTCCTCCATAGTAATGAGTCCACCGGATTCCGCTGATTCAAACAGATCATGGAGAACCGGCAGAAATTGGTTGATCTTCTCTTCCTCATCAGCAATTTCAACAATTACGGGAAGGTCCGCCGAAATATCCGGTATCCTGGCGGTTCGGATCCGGCTGGTGGGGCCGAACCCCATGACCCCTCGCGAGACGGTTGCCCCGGCCAAGCCCCGTTTTCGGGCCTCCCGCACAATGACTTCGTAAAGCGCGGTGTGCTTTACTTTATCGGCTTCACCCAAAAACATTCGCAACAATTTCGCTTCCGATTTCAACTCCACAAGCCACCTCCGACATTAACAATAGCACGCACAAACATTACTCCGGCGAAGAGCGCAATCAGAGAGAAAAAGAAAGTCCCCGCGGCATATAGTGTCGCATGAAGATATTCGCTGCCCCGCATCATTTCAGCCGTTTCATAAACCATGGAAGACATAGTCGTGAAGCCGCCGCAGAATCCGGTAGCTAGCCCAAGTTCAACAAAATGAGTCATAAGTCATTGGTAATGAACATTCGGTTTTTTAAAGAACTACAAATTTCGTCTGTTTTTTTGGTTCTTCACGGTTTTCTGTAAAATTTTGAATTCTGAATTCAATATTCAATATTTCCTAATCGCGAGCCAGGTCATTTTACAGAAAACCGTGAAGAACCGTTTTTTTATTGTTATTTTGCTGTTTTCTGTTTAGGACTTGAGCAGCTCAAGGCACTCACCGATTTGCTTTTTTTACGATAAAAGTACATGCATAATACCGTCATCCATCTTTGATGAAAAGCAAGGCACATGAGGGGCTTTATAGTAACTACATCGCCCCTTTTTAGGCTTTTTGTACTCAGCACATTTTGCCGTTGTGCTCAAAAATTCTTTTTTTCAGAGATCAAAATGTCAAACTTGGGTTAGGGCGCGACATTAAAAGAGGAAAGATCATCCCTGGGGGATACTTCCCTGAGGTCAATGTCGCGAACCCGGGCACTGTCGGGCCCGGTTTTAAGCCAGTCAACAAACTTTGAAACAGCGGGTTCAGGACCCTGAACCAAGCATTCCACGGTGGCGTGATCTTGGTTGCGGATATAACCCCGCAATCCTTCGTAGCGCCGCGCTTCCCGGATAGCCGAGAAGCGAAAGCCAACTCCCGTTACTTCTCCATGAATTAAAACGTGATAAGCGGAGAGGGCACGTTTTTCGGTGTCGCCTCTACTGTTTTCTGCGTGATAAACCATTACATTAGATCCTCTTCGTTTATATTTCAACTTTTCGGCGGGAACCGCCAGCCTGCATTATGCATGGATTTTTGAGAAAACGTTATAAGGCAAAATTATCTCATTTTAGTGCCTAGTTTACAAAATACGAAGTGATTGACACGAGGCATTTTGGCGTTTCAGGTGCCCAGATTCGGCGGAAAACCATAAATTTAAGGGTTTCATAAATTTATAATTTACCCTACAATTGCATCCTGTGTCGCTATGGAGAAATTGCCTTGAAGGGGCGTAACCGGTCGCAATTTGAGCGCCGCTTACTGCTAGACCTGAAGCGTCATCTTGCCGATGTGAAATCGGTTGAGGCCGGGCGAGAGCGAGGACGCATAGTACTGTGGCCGCAAGCTCACGAGAAATTCACCCCGGCTGAAATTGAGCAATTGCGGAAAAGATTGCCCATGGTGTTCGGCTTGGCATCGGCCTCGCCAGCCTTGAAAGTCAATCCCGAGGTAAATGCCATTGAAGAAATCGTAATGCGGCACTTCCCGCAGATCTACCGGGGGTTTGCTGATGCACGCCCGGAGGGGACTGAAATACGTTATGCAATGCGGGCTCGGCGCAATAATCCGGATTTCCCCAAAACCAGCCGGGAATTGGAAATTCATTTTGCTGATAAACTCTTATCGCAGTATCCGGGTTTGAAGATAGACCTTATGAATCCCGAACTGCAGATCTCAGTGGAGGTCCGCCGGAATGCGGCGTTCATCTTTTTTGAGCAGATTGCTGGTCCCGGCGGCTTGCCGCGCGGTTCTGCCGGCCGGATGCTCGCACTTCTCTCGGGGGGGATTGACTCACCGGTAGCGTCCTATGAATCGATGCGGCGTGGTGGCCTTTTGGATTTTGTAACTTTTCACAGTGCACCTTATACCCCCCCGGCAACGGTCCGAAAAACCACCGACTTAGGCCGCCGCCTTCATGAGTTTCAGCATACTGGGAAACTGTTTGCCGTAAACCTGCTGGAAGCCCAGAAGCAGATCCGCGACAACTGCCGGGAAAAATTTCGAACCCTTCTGTATCGCCGATTGATGATGCGCATCAGCCGTGAAATTGCCGCGGGAACCCACGCGCAAGCCTTAATTACCGGCGAAAACCTGGGGCAGGTCGCCAGCCAGACTTTGGAAAACTTGAACATCATCGATGAAGCTGCTCGCATGCTTATTTTACGACCGCTGATCACTCTGGATAAGCAAGATATTGTGCAAACTGCCCGACGAATCGGCACGTTTAATATTTCCAGCGAAGAGGCCCCGGACAGCTGTACAGTCTTTGCGCCGAAGCGACCGGCCACCAAGGCTCGCCTCGAGGCCGTCCGCCAAGAGGAGGAGAAGCTTGAAATACAGGCTTTGATTGAGCAATCGCGGCATGCCACCACCGTGATTGACCTGGAGTCAGGCGCAGAGCGCAAGTTTCAGACATGAGTGATGTGCATTTTGGCGCGTCCGCATAATCTAACGGGCTAACTGGACGCCATGCGAAAAGCCACCGGCGCCCCTCAATCCGCCTCAGGCGGAGCGCGATACCTTTTCGCATGGCGTCTAACTGGTTTATGTCAGGTATCAATTCAGGTAAAAAATCCGCATCCCGGCTGGAATTAAAGAGGGTAAGCATGTATCGTTAATGCAAGCTTGACCGACAGGTGGATTTTAACCTTGAAATTTCCGAATTCAGGTTCAAGCTTTACGGAAAGAACCAAAAGGAGCAAAAAAGACTTATGAATATTTTTGACTTTGCAATGCAGAAAGAAAAAGATGCTGAGGCTTTCTACCGCGACTTGGCTGAACGCAGCAACAGCAAGGGGCTCAATAATATTTATACTCATCTCGCTGATGCGGAGAGCAAACACTGCGCAGTAGTCAAGCACATGAAGGAACACAAAAGCGAACCGGCGTATACCAATATTATGGATGACGTCGCCACGGTCTTCAACAAAATGTCTTCCAATAAAGACGAATTACTCAAGCTGGACCGTCAGCAGGTTCGGGTATATGAGAAAGCTCGCGAGATTGAAAAAGAAAGCATTGACCTTTATACCGCAAAAGCCAATGAGACCGAGAACCCCGAGCATAAACAAATACTGCAACAACTGGCCGAACAAGAAAAAATGCACTATGCTATCGTGGACCAGCTTGTGGAGGCCGTTCTTATTCCTGAAACGTGGGTTGAGAATGGCGAATTCTCGCATATTCTTGAGGAGCAGCGGGGCGATGCCTATTATCCGGATTCATTTTAGTATATGAGTACACACAGACTTGACTTAAAACCCACCCGGTTGGCGTGGATCGGTGCTTTCGCCGGGGTTTTCTATGCTTGCGCTGGCGGCGCTCTTGCTACCGTCTCCGGGGCGCTTACCTTGGTTCCGGCGTTTCTGGCCGGTATTGTGTTGGCTCTGCTGGGGTTTGTAACGGCAGGCAATTTTTACTTCACCCGGCGTGAAACGCTCGAACAGCAGAATCTGGAAGCATTCCGACGGGAGCACCCGGGAACTGAATTATTCGAAGATTCAGATGAAGCCCTCAAACTTGCCCGTCGAGCCCAGCGTTATTATCGGCGCTTTGCGATTCCCGTCGCCGTTTTCCTGATCGGCGCCGGGGCAGTAGTTGTATCCGTTTGGTTGTGGCGCGCCTGGAGTTCTTCACCGCAGCTTCAAGTGGTTGCGCAGCCACTGCAGTTCGGTGTCCTTGCCTTGGCTTTGTTTATCGGCGCAATGATCGGCGGTGCATATTACGTGGGGGCCTCCCGCGAGCCGGATCAGCGCTGGTTGCGTCCGATCGGCGCGTGGCTCCTGTTTACCGGATTGCTTTACCTGGTTGGCGGTCTCAGCCTGCTGTTTCAGTTGTGGGGGTTCAAAGCCTCTGTTTTTCAGCTCAATATCGCGCGGGTGGAACTTTTCTTTATCATGGCGCTGGGGGCGGAGCTGATGGTCAGCACGGTAATCGAGTTTTATCGTCCGCGCACAGTAGCTGAAGAACGTCCGCTGTATGAGAGCCGCCTGCTGGCGCTTTTCACGGAACCCGGGGGCATAGCGCGCAATGTTGCCGTAGCCCTCGATTATCAGTTTGGGTTTGAAGTTTCCGAGGCTCGTTTTTACCGGTTCTTTGAACGCACCCTAGTGCCTTTCGTCATTCTGATGGTAATCTTTTTCTGGCTTCTGACCAGTATAATCGTCATTCGTCCCGAGGAGCAGGGCATCCGGGAGCGGTTCGGGGCGGTGGTTTCCAAAACTCCGCTGACGGCCGGCTTATATTTTAAACTGCCATGGCCGCTGGCCCGAATTTATCGTTTTCCGGTTGCCAGAGTCCAAGAGATAACCGTTGGCTATGTCCCGGCGGGAGAGGCGGATGCGGAGCTTGACGATAGCGTCATCACCTGGGACAAGCAACACAACAAAGAAGAGACCGACTACCTGATTCCCAACCCTCATGCTGAAAAAGATTATACGCCCGTCAAAGTACAGGACGTGGGCAATGTCCCGGTCACTACATCTCTGATGTCAGCCAGTATCCCCCTGTATTATAAAGTGCACAATCTCTATGATTACCGGTATCGGCACCGTGATTCTAAATCGTTGATTGAACAGATCACCATGCGGGAAATAGTCAAATACCTGGCTGGAGTCGATATCTTCGATATTTTGACCCGCGAAAGAGGCGTTGGCGGTAGAATTCTAAAAGAAAGGATACAAAGTGCAGTTGATGATTTGCAGGTCGGCATAGATGTCGTATTTGTCGGGCTCGAAGGTTTGCATCCTCCTGTGGAAGTTGGCGATTCTTTTCACATGGTTGTGGCGGCCAGCGAAAAGAAACAAACCGAATTGCTGAAAGCCGAACAATATGCCATAGGCCGAAAACCTGAGTCTGAGGCCGAGGCCCTAGATATTGTTACGCGGGCGAAAACTTACAGCTACGATAAGCGCCGGATAGCTCAAGCGGAGATCCAACGCTTTGAAAAACAATTGCAAGCTTATAAGAAGGAGCCGCAACTTTTTATGACCCGCCAGTACCTGGACGTTCTGGAGCAGGAAATAACCGATATCCGAAAATACATAATGGCCAGTGGCTACGAAAACGAAGTACTGGTCTTGGATTTGAAAGAAAAGCTACGAGCGGATCTGCTGGACATTGATCTGGGCGAAACTCAAAAAGCAAAACCCGAAGCTGAAAAATAGAGAAATCAGTATGAAAAATAACAGCCAGAAAAAAAGCACTATTCATTGGCCGATCCTGATTCTGGGGATTGTCGTTGCCATCATTTTATTTTCCGTTCTCTTCTTGTTTCAGGTGAATGAGGTGGAATATGCCATTGTCGAACGCTTCGGTAAGGCTATTAAGTCGCCGCCGGCGCAGGACGGGGGGGATGTTAAAGTATATCCCCCCGGCTGGCACCTGAAAATTCCGTTTGTGGATCGAGTCTGGAAACACGATAATCGCAAACAGCAATATGAACTGACGCGCGGTCAACTTGAGGAAATGCAGACTGCGGACGATATACAGCTCATTGTCTCTACCTTTACAGTGTGGCGAGTCGGCGATGTTTATAAATATTACAAGCGGATCGAAACTAGGATGAACGCGCAATCCAAGCTCGATGAAATAATTCGCAACAGCCGCAGTAATGTAATCGGTCGCCACCCGTTAGCCGACTTTATCAATGTCAACGAAGATGACCTTAAACTGGACCAGATCGAGCAGGAGATTTTAGCCGATGCCAAGCCGATAGCTGAGGACGAATATGGAATCGAGATCATGCATATCGGCATAAAACACCTTGGGTTTCCGGAGTCTGTTACGCAGGAAGTGTTTAACCGGATGCGGGCGGAGCGGGAGACGCGGGCCGAAAAAATATTGTCGGTTGCTGCGAAAGAAGCCTCCAAAATCCGTACACAGGCCGACGCGAAGGCCGAAGAAATACTTATTGATGCCCGCGGTGAAGCCACCCATATCCGCGGCGAGGGCGATGAGGCCGCCGCCGGTTTTTACAGTGGGTTTAGTGCAAATCCGGAGCTGGCTATTTTTATCAGAAAACTGCGCGCTCTGCGTGATACCCTAGGGGACGATCAGACCACTCTGATACTGGATACCAAGACAATCCCGTATGACCTGTTGCTCCCGAACGCAATAGACTTGACCAAAATGCCCCAAGAAGTCGAAACTTCATCCGGTAAAAAGGCAAGAGAACCGGCAGTTGACTCCAAATGAATAATTCAGCCCCACATAATCAGTCACCATCCCCGCACCCGGAAGCTGGTCGCGGCGCGGAATCGGTAGTTCGCATGCTGCGGCACCTGTTCAGCGCCTTACGCATCCTGATTGTCGTGGTGATTGTTTTTACCTTTTTCCAAGGGGTTTTTGTTGTACGCGAGCAAGAACAGGCTATGCTGTTTCGCTTCGGCCGTTTGGTTGCCAAAGACGGTGAAGAAATTCTGGGTAGCGGCTGGTACTGGGCTTGGCCGTATCCGGTTGACGAAGTAAAAACGATTCCTGCCGAGCGCTCGGTCACACTCGAGACCAATCACTTCTGGCGCCGGTCGGACGCGGCCCGCTTACGAGGCGAAGACCAGGCCGCCGCCGGTGAGGGGCTGATCCCCGGCCGGGACGGGTATCTTCTTGCCGGTGACGCCAATATCGTCCACATGGTAGCCAAAATAACCTTCCGGATTACCAATGCCAAAAAATATTACCTTGACTTCTACGAAGGGAAGACCGCTGACATTGGCGTGACTGGAACGGACATGATATCTTCCGAGGCAGCTGAAGAGGTTATTCGAAGCTGCTTGGAAAATGCCATTCTGAAGGAAACAGCGGCTTGGTCTGTTGACAATGTTATTAAGCGCTCACGGGCGGGCGGTGACCAGGGGGGCATGCCGGGCCGCGGGGATTATCTCAGTAACGCTATACAGCAACGAACAGAAAAACTGCTGGTCGAAATGGATATGGGCATTGAAGTCGAGAAAGTCAACCTAGCCAATGTACAGCCCCCGGCAGCAACTGCAGACGCATTTCAGCAAGTCAATGACGCCATCCAGAAGCAGGATACTTTGCTGAAGAGCGCCCAAACCTACGAAAACAGAGCCTTGAATGCGGCTGAGAGCACAAAAGCTCGGATTCTGGTCGATGCTGAGGCTTACCGAAAACGGGTTCTTTCATCCGTGCAAGCTGACTTGGATTACTTTAAACAGGTGCTTGGTGAATATGAAGATAACCCCGCAACCATGCTGGTTGCCATATATACTGACACCATTCGTGACGTACTGAGGCAAGTAAAAGAAAGGTATATAATCCATGCCCGCAAAGACGGGCACCAGGAAGTTCGTCTTCTGCTGGGAAGGCAACCGGAACGAGACCGGAATCAGCCCGACACCAAGCGTGCCCGGAATCCGTAAAAAACATTAGGTTTGCCCAGTTCTCAAAAGTTTATCAGGAAACAAAAAAGAACCTTTAAGATGACATTGTCCTCAACTTCTCAGGAAACGCCGGTGCATCGCCATGATGACGGCGAAGAAAACTGTCCGGTGTGTGGTCCGCAGCACGGCCATGTTCATAACGAACATATAAGCCTCACAGTTGCGGTCATCGGCGGTATACTTGTGCTAAATTCATATTTAGCAGTCAAGTTTTTTCCGGGGTGGATCGACCCGTTTGCCATCAACTTGAGTGCGTTGATTGGTGCCTTGATACTGAGCATTCCTATTTTCATTTCGGCGGTTAAGGATTTACTGCGCGGTAAAATCTATATGAACGAATTGGTGGCTTTGGCTCTGGTTGCAGCTTTTGCCAGCCAGGAATATAGAACCGCGGGGGCGGTTGCGTTCCTGATGCTTTTGACCATAACCATCGAGCGACGCACGGCGATCGGTGCCGAAACATCCATCGAATCACTTATCAAATTAACCCCCCGGAAAGCCCGGCGCTTGGCCGATGGTAATAAAGAAACGGAAGTTGACGTCACAGAATTGCGCGTCGGGGACATGCTGCGTATCAGGCCCGGCGAAAATTTTCCGGCGGACGGAGTTGTTGTCAGCGGTTTTAGCACTGTTAACCAGGCCTCCATAACCGGTGAATCCCTCCCGGTTGATAAAAATGTCGAGGATGAGGTTTACGCCGGAACCCAAAACCTGAACGGAGCACTTGACGTGCGGGTTAACAGGGCCGGGAAGGATACGACGCTGGGCAAGGTGCGGGAGCTAATTGTGGCAGCGGAAAAATCCCGACTGCCTTTCATGCGGATGATCGATCGGTATGTGGGTTACTACACGCCGACCATACTGATGATTGCGGCGCTGGTCTGGTTTGTAACTGAAGATTTGTCACGGGTTATTGCGGTTCTGGTAGTCGCGTGCCCGTGTGCACTGGTGATTGCAACGCCGTCAGCGGTTATTGCCGCCATTGCCGCGGCGGCGCGCCTGGGGATCCTGATTAAAGATGTTTCCCATATAGAACTCGCCTCACGTTTAAAGTCTATTGTCTTTGATAAGACCGGCACGCTTACTGAGGGCGATCTGGAAGTGGCCCGGTTACAACCGGCTGACGGTGTCGAGCTCGCAGATCTTTTGCAGGTGGCTACCTCAACAGAATGCCATAGCAACCATCCGGCCGCCGCGGCAATGCGACGTCTGGCCGAGGACGCTGAAATATCTTGGCAGGATCCTGCCGAATACGAAGAATTGGCGGGACGCGGTGTTGAAGCCAAGTTCGGCGATGATGTCTGTCGGGTGGGGCGGGAATCATGGCTTCGTGAATGCGGGCTGGACACTCAAAAACACCAGACTGAATTGCAGGAAGATGATAATGTCGGAATGAGCGTCGTGTTTATTGCCCGAAACGAAAAAGTTCTGGGATGGATGGGCTTGCGTGATGCAGTGCGTAAAGGAGCCGATAGCGCCGTCCGTGAATTGGCAGACTTGGGCATAGAAAAGTGCGCTATGTTCACCGGTGACAACCAATCGGTAGCGGATCTGGTCGGCAGCAAAGTTGGAATCTCGGAGATCAAGGCTGGCTGTCTGCCGCAGGAAAAAGTGCAATTTGTACGTGATTCAAAAAGTGACGGCTGGATAACCGGTGTGGTTGGCGATGGCGTCAATGATGCTCCTGCGCTGGCCGCCGGCGACATCGGTATTGCAATGGGTGCTATAGGCAGTGATGTCGCGGTCCAAAGTGCGTCGGTCGCTCTGATGAACAACGATCTGCGCCGAATTCCGTTCCTGATACGGCTTTCTAAACGGGCTCGATCAGTTATGATGCAGAATTTGAGTGCCGGACTCGCGTTTATAGTTGTCGGTCTATACCTCTCAATAGCGGGAATTGTGACCCCGACAATCGCGGCAATGCTACACGCGGCGGGGACGATTTTTATCATCTTCAATAGTGCCCGCTTAGTACGCTCCGGAGAAGAGATCCAAGACTGGCAGGAGTCCCGATAGCTATGGCTGAGCGTTCGGAAAATCAGCAATTACATCCCGCGGTTGAGGCGCGGGGTTTAACGAAAATTTTCAAGGATTTTTGGGGGCGCCCCAAAGCGAAAGCAGTCAACGGCGTTGACTTCAAGGTTCAAAACGGCCGGGTTTTAGGTCTCCTTGGTCCTAACGGATCTGGCAAGTCAACCACTGTAAAAATGTTGTTGGGTCTTCTTTATCCGACCCGGGGCCAGTTATCGGTACTGGGTGAATCACCTGAACGAGTCGACACCAAGCGCCGCATCGGCTATCTGCCGGAGGAATCCTACTTATATCCCTATCTAACCGCCTCTGAATCTCTCGATTTTTTTGGCTCACTGTTTGCGCTGAACAAGGTGGAGCGTCGCAAACGCTGCGAGCAGCTTTTAGAAATGGTTGGCTTGACCAGTGCCCGCAATCGACCTGTTGGCGAGTTTTCCAAAGGTATGGCGCGACGTATCGGCTTGGCCCAAGCCCTTGTAAACGATCCGGAACTGGTCATCTTGGATGAGCCGACCGCAGGGCTGGATCCGATAGGCTGCCGGGAAGTCAAAGATGTAATAAAACTCTTGGCAGAACGAGGGAAAACCATAATATTATGTAGCCATCTGCTGGCCGATGTCGAGGATGTCTGTGATGAACTTATAGTCCTGTACGGGGGGAAGATCTGTGCCCATGGCGGTTTGCGTAATCTTCTCAAGGTAGAGGACCGGACCCGGATAATGACTCCGCGTCTTGAAAAAGACGAACTCGACCAAATTATTGCTGTCTTGCGGAAAACCGTGGGGCGGGCAGAGATTGATATTGACCAGCCGTCCATGAATCTCGAAGAACTGTTTTTAGATGTAATTCAAAAAGCGCGCGAAGCCAGTACAGAAACGGCCGGAGCGGAAATGGGCGGCAGAATCGCTGATTATCTGCAGGAAGATACCGGAGAAAAGCGTCGCGAATCGTTGCTTGAAAAGTTGACAGCAACGGAAGAGTCGAAAAAAACAGACACAGGCAAAGAATCTACGACCGCGCTTCAAACGGAGCAGAAAAGGGCAAATACCGAAAAAATCAAAGAGCTGATGCAAGAGCAGGAGGGAACCAAAAATTCCCGGGAAGCAGGTGTCGACGTCTCCTCCGCGGAAAATCGCACTGAGACAGATCGTGCAGCCAGCGAAAGGTTAGAACAACTTTTAGGAAAACCAAAAACAGAAAAAGGAAAGGACGATGGCCAAAAAGACCGCAACCAGGAAAATGAATGAACGTCACAACCACCAACCGGACGCCCCTGAAGCTAATTCAGTTGAGGAAAAAGTGGGACATTTTTTGCATTCCTTCGTGTTGCCTCACTGGCCCATGCTTGTCGCAGCCGTATTGGTTATAATTATTGCGGCGATTGCGGGAAAACAGTGGAGTGATTATAAGGCCGAAAAGCTCGCCACCGCGTTCGCTGAGGTACGCACGGCGGAGACTGTCAGTCAATTACGGCAGCTTGCATCCGAATATAAAGACACAAAGCCGGGAGAATTGGCGGCATTCAGTGCCGCTCGCCAGCTATATGAAGAAGAGCAGTATCTTCAGGCAGCTGAGGCTTTCGCGAAATTTAACGAGCAATATAAACAATCAGAGTTGGCGGTTGACGCTTTACTGGGCTGGGCATACGCGCTGGAGAATAACCAACAGTATTCGGACTCACAAAAAATTTATCTTGACGTGGTAAGAACTGAAAAAGCCTCGGCTGAAGCCAAGGCCGAGGCATACTGCGGAGCCGGGCGAACGGCGTTGGCGCTTGACACGCCTGAAAAAGCACGCCAGCACTTTGAATCAGCCATGGCGGAGGTTGATCAGGGTGTGTACCGGCAGCAGGCAGAGCAAATGCTGGAAAAAATTCAAGAAAAAAGTGCCAATCACGAATAAAAAAAGCCCTGGCAAGTAGGGGAAGAGGAGGGGAGGGGAGGAAACTTGCCAGGGCAAAAATGTTTAAATTATTTTTCTATATATAAAAGCTCTCAAAAACTTATTATAATCGTAATTGGTTCAACTATCTAAGCCACTTCCCTCAGCACGCTCTTAATATGACGCCTATGAAGCTTTTTGCAAACGAAACATGTGACATTTCGAAGATCTTTTGTAATAAAAGTGTCATAAGCTGAAACTATGATTCTAATGCCGTGTTTAACCAAGCATGCTCCCCAAAGAGAAATACAACATACAAGATATTCCGAATTCCCCGGGAATCTATGTGTTTAGAAACTCGGCTGCTGAAGTTATTTATGTAGGTAAAGCAAAATCGCTTCGTAAACGGGTTTCATCTTATTTCCAGCCGTCCAGGCAGAGAACTTCCAGCCCTAAGTTGCGCTCACTCTTGAAAAGCATTGCCTATTTTGAGTTCCACGAAGTGAAGAATGAAACTGAGGCCCTGTTATTAGAATCCCGTTTAATAAAGCAGTATTCTCCGCGCTATAATACGGCATTGCGTGATGATAAAAGATTCCTTTTAATCGTCGTTGACCCCTCCGAGGAATTCCCGCGGTTGGGGTTAACCCGGATCAAGAAGCAAGACAACCGTATATATTTCGGTCCATTCCCCAACCCCAAAGCTGTGCGCCAGACTATGCACTATCTGGCTAAGCACTTCGGCCTGCGAACCTGTAAAACCCGTGCACCTGATGCTGCCACCCATGAGCACTGCTTGGAGAGTGTTATTCATGATTGCTCGCGTCCGTGTTTGAAACAAATCACCATTAAACAGTATAATGAACGCCTGAAAAAAGCCTTGCAGGTGCTGCGTGGGGCAAGCCGGGAAGTTGAAGCGAACCTAAAAAAAGAAATGCAGGAATTGGCCAGCCGGTATCGATTTGAAGACGCCGCCCAGCGCCGTGATATGACTGAAAACATCAGGCATGTCTGCCAAGGCTATCGCTTGCGTAGCTTTGAGCGAGCAAGATTAAAAAATCAAGAATCCGAAGACAACGTCCAAGCCCTCCAAAAAGCCCTAGGACTTCATACCCCCCCGGTTGTACTTGAATGTGTGGATATTTCGAATATCGGCGGTCTTATGGCGGTGGGCAGCATCGTCTGTTTCAAAGAAGGTAAAGCGTCTCCCCGAGATTACCGTCGATATCGAATCCGTACCATTGACCAAGCAGATGATTATGGAATGATGCGGGAAGTTGTCAGCCGTCGCTATACGAGAATAAAAGAGGAGGGCGCGGCGCCACCTGACTTATTGATCATTGACGGGGGACGGGGACAGCTGAATGCGGCCTTGGAAGCTCTTAGTAAAATTGGCCTGCCCCCTTTTCCGGTTGTCGGTTTGGCAAAGCAGGAAGAAGAAATCTATATCCCGACCAGGGAAAAGCCCCTGCGCTTACCGCGCCCTCACATAGGGTTGCGTTTAGTCCAGGCTGCTCGAGACGAAGCACACCGTTTTGCCATAAACTATCATAAGCGTCTGAGGAGACAACGCATATCGCAGTCCGTCCTGGATGAAATCGAAGGAGTCGGGCCCCGACGACGCGCAGATCTTCTTCGCGAGTTCGGTTCTGTGGCGCGCCTTCGTAAAGCCAAGCCCGAAGAACTTGTAGCGCGAATACCGGGATTGGGACCGAAACTTGCGAAAAAAATAAGCTATCATTTGCAGGCTTGAATCCAGCCCAAATGAAGCTATATTCCGGCTCGCACTGTTTAGATGTTTTTATATAATTCGTTTTTATTCGCTGCCATTTAAGGCAATAAAATTGTAAATGATAAGCCCTAGGACATGCTAATAAATGAGTAAAAGCAAAGAAGCCGGTCAAGGCACACCTGAAAAGAATCGAAATAACGGTAACGGTAACGGCAAACAACAAGTAGTACCTAATTTTCGCGGCAAAAAAAGAAAGCATTACGATGCTCTCATGGAATTGCGCGATGAATTGGCCGAACAAATCCGGGGGCTTTCCTCCAGCCGGGATTATCATCGCGAAGCAGGCGAAGACCTCGCCGACATCGGCAGTGAAAACTTTTCCCGTGATGTAGCTTTGTCTCTAATGTCCGAGGAAGGCGAAAAAATAGTTCTGATCCATGATGCCGTTCAGCGCCTTATCGAAGGGACTTATGGCAAATGCATAGATTGCGGCGGTGATATCGGCGAAGGCCGCCTGGAAGCTCTCCCGTATGCCAAGTTGTGTATTGATTGCAAATCCGCTCGGGAAGCGAACAACGGGCTGCCACCTGTGGAGGATCAGCAAACCGCCAAAGAGCTGGTCGAGTAATCAATTCAGGAATATAAAGTTTCAATTGTCTTACGCAGCACTCTACTCACCATATAAGGTACCGGCGTTGATTGCCGGACTCATCGCCATTCTTGACCAGGCTACAAAAATCCTGGTAATAGAATTCATCAACCGGGCAGAACATATAGTGATTGTACCCGGTTTCTTTCATCTTGTCCATTACCGCAATACCGGGGCGGCATGGGGCATGTTCAAGGGACAATCACTGTTACTGGGCATTCTTTCCGTTCTGATTCTTCTGGTAATGACCTGGCAGTTCCGAAATCTGGCTGACCGTTTGCCGGAAAGATCCATTTCCTTGGCGTTGATCGAAGGCGGTATCATCGGTAACGTATTCGATCGCCTGTTGCGGGGCGAAGTTGTTGACTTTCTTCACTTTTTCTACGGCAAATTTCAATGGCCGGCATTCAATGTGGCAGACGCAGCTATAACTTGCGGCGTTGTCATATTTGTTGCCTCAACCCTCTTACGCTCACAACATGAGCAATCATCAACTTAAACCCGAAAGTTCCGCCAACCGCTATCCTTTCTGCATTGCAGTTTTAGGACCAACCTGTTCCGGCAAATCACCGGTCGCTTTGCAACTCGCCGAAGACTTAAAGGGGGAAATCTTATCGTGCGATTCGATGCAGATATATCAAGGCATGGATATCGGGACAGCAACGCCTTCAAAGCCAGATCTGGCGCGCATTCCACATCACCTGATCAACGATCTGGATATCCACGAACGTTATGATGCTTACAGGTTCGTCGAACACGCCCGCAACATCCTGACAAACTTGGCTGATCGCAAACCCGGCACTCCGGTTATACTGGTTGGCGGTACCGGATTGTACGCTAAGGCGCTAATCTATAATTTTGCAATGCATCCTTCCGATCAAGCTGTTTATCAACAGGTTATGAGTGATTTTGCAAGTGGGGAAGGGGAGGGAACTCTCCGCAGAGAAATTCTCAAAAATTACCCGAATACCCCGAAAACAATACTTGACAATCCCCGCCGGCTGATGCGCGCCGTGGAAATCATGAGACTGGGGGCTAACCCCTTGCGGGAACGTAGCAAAAGCAAAAAACAAGAACTGCGACCCCTACCCAACTTTCACCAGTTTGTTCTTCTGCCGCCACCTGATATTTTCAACCATAATATGCTCATGCGCACTCGACAAATGCTGGAATCAGGGTGGATTGAGGAAACTCGCGAACTCTTAAGCCAGGATTTACTGAATACCCCAACCGCACGTCAGGCGTTGGGATATTCGGAAATAGTGATGTACTTACGCGGTGAAATAAAGGATCGCCGGGAATTAGAGAGAAGAATAGCCAGTAAAACGCGGAAATATGCCCGACGCCAGCGGACTTGGTTTCGCCGTCAACACCCAGGCTCCTACCTTTTACCATTACGACCGACTTGTACAACTGGCCGCGTAGCTGCCGCTTTAAAAGCTCAAGTCCAGCCATACCTCAGCCAATAGGCCACGTTTCTGATAAACCATATGCATTCTTCGTCCCACACTTAATCGGTTTGCACTGCGGCGTCTAAACTTTGTCGTTTTATACCCCATAACTTATCTCCAAGTTATTAACAGCCATCCTGCCTAATTGTTATATTCTTTTATCCGGCAATGCGTTATAGATATATTAACACTGCTAACAAAGCACACTTGATTATACATAACATATATTATGCGACACGGCTTGACGGTCATTCCTTCGCTGAAAACAGGAACTCGGAACGGAAAGAGAAAAAAAGTTGTTTCGTGCTCAATTGTCTTTCTGGGACCCGTATTACAGTTGATTCACGTAAGCGCCTACTTATCCCGAGTCATCCTGACTCGGGTACATTACTGACAAATGTTGACGATAGCGTGAGCCGATAGCGGTTGGCGAGTTTGTGGTGTTTTCGATCCCGATAGCGATTTCGATGCAACCACAGCATCCCCTGGGACAGCTCTGATTCGGTTTATGGAACTAAATGCAACGTGGGGTGTCGTATTGGATAGTTGGCGTCAGTATTCATTAAGTTAAAAGGTGTTTGAGGATTCACTAAAGCTCTTCCTACAATTTAAACATTTAGCCCTGGCAAGTTCTTCCTCCTCCCTCCTCTTCCCCTACTTGCCAGGGCTTCTTCTTTTCAGCGGCCTCTATACAAGTTTAAATTCCGCGATTATAGTTTACCGGTGCATTACTTAACATCACAACGAAATAAGTTGCTTGGCAATTCTGAGAGTGATTTACTGAAGCTGTGTCGCGTGGAAAGTTTCCGCGGTAGCGGTAAGGGGGGGCAGAAACGCAATGTCACTGACTCTGCCGTACGCGTGACGCATGAACAATCTGCAATAAGCGGTGAATCCGATAAAACCCGATCTCAACACCGTAACCGTTCGTTGGCTATTCAGGCCCTGCGACGTGCTATTGCAATTCAGTGGCGTGAGCCTTTTCCCAATACCGTCGAACAGTTACCCGAGAAACCAGGTGCCCGCAACCCTGACTTTGCTATCTGGATGGCAACAGTTCTCGATCTTTTAAATGACTGCGATTGGCAAGTCAGCAAAGCAGCGAAGCGGGTTGGCAAAAGCACCGGCCAGTTAGTAAAAGATTTAGCGCAAGACCTGGATTTATGGAAAGAAGTCAACCGGCAACGGCAAACTCGGGGCATAAAAGCCTTGCGGGTTTCTTAGCTTATAAAAGGGGGGGGTCTTCCGTAAAATCGATGGAATATTTTTTGTCGCCAGATTGAGTTCCGATACCCCGGCACCCTGCTTTGCCATAAGCTGTACAATCCCCACTCGACTTACCGTATTGGTACGGTATATTATGAGGCAGTTGCAGGCCAGCGTAGCTCAGAGGCTAGAGCAGCTCACTCGTAATGAGCAGGTCGTCGGTTCGACTCCGACCGCTGGCTCCAATTCATCAAGGGAAGTGGAGGCCGACGCTAGTGCGCACTAGTTAGACGCCATGCGAAAAGGTCTCGCGCTCCGCCTGAGGCGGATTGAGGAGTGCCGGTGGCTTTTCTCGGGGTTTTCGTGTTGTCATGCACTACCCTCAGCGGTAATGCGTTACAACTCGAAAACCCGAGAAGAGTTGCCGCCGCCTCAACCCGAAGGGCCCGTGCTTCTTTCGGCGATATGTCGACTTTCCGGCGGGAACCGTTAGCTTACGGCTAGCGATACCCACCGGAAAGTCAAAATCTCATCCGAAATAAGCACGGGCATGGGTGCGATACCTTTTCGCATGGCGTCTAACAAGAGGAACAAACTAT
>JAWOEV010000139.1:0-2870 GCA_046482565.1 Lentisphaeria bacterium
TTTTCACCCGGAGGGCGAAGCAACAGCATCACATCTTTGATTTTTCCGGCTTGAAGCGGTGGTTACCACAGCAACAAGCCGGAGAAAAAACAAAGATGAATACTTAGCCGTCCGGGAAAAACTGACGCGGCACCTCCTGCTGTACATGACGATTGCCTGGAGTCGCTTCCCGCGCCCGTATTCATATACGGATATTTATTGAACGTTGACGGACATAACGTTTCCGTCCTGTTGAGGAACTTTGGTCGCCGCACACGAATCTAAGGATATATTAACTGTTGGCATGAGTCTGCAGCAACGTTTCATAAGCGTTTATGCGAAAAGGACTTTACTGGCTCGGCAGAAGCATCTGAAGTCAAAAACAAACCAAAAAAGGACAGGATTACCAAGTATGAGAATAATTCATAATCGAAGTATGTCGTTTGCTGCAGCAGTATTCATGGGAGTTTTTGTCAGCATGTCGCAGATGAGGGCAGATGAACCGGCTGCACCCGTGGGAAAAAAGACAGTCGAGAATCAAAAAAATACAGTTGCCGCAGCGCTTGATGCGCTCAAATCGCATATTACCGGGGAGGCGACCCTGGAGCCCGCAACCATTGAAAAATACACGAAAACTATTGACGCCAATAAGCAAGTGATTGGCAGCAGAGGGGACATAATCAAGGCCTGTTTCGACTTGATCAAGACTTATGACGAAGAGAAGGAGCCGTTGTGGATTGGTTACGAGAAGTTGAACAGCAAAAAACGAACCCCGGGGGACGAAATTCACTGGGCTGTATTCTGGGTTATGCAACATGTCATGGATCAGGTCTATACAAGCGAGGGAATGGACAGATACGGTAATTTGCTCGACGGTTTCCGCTTTGGTTCGGCCGATTATTTCCCCGGCAAGATTAAAAAGCAAGAGATTACCAAAGAAAACTATACCGTCAAAATCGACGGAAGTTATCCTGAGACGTGGGGGTCGCCGTTCTTTCACGAAGACCGACCGGCTCGCAATCCCACCGGCGCTTATCTTGTACCGGGTACCGTGGCAACGGTAACCGTACCGGAGTCGATGGTGGACAAGGGATACCAAATCCGAGTCGGAGCACAGTCTTGGGATTTATCCAAAAAGCCACGAGTGAAGCGCCTGTACCGGTGCACAACACTTTACGATATTGACAGCACCGCGGTAAAGGTAGCCAACCCGCTCGGTGGCGGAATTTATATTGAGGTTCCCCTAAAAGCGGATGCCGGCGTGGTTGAGGTCGATATTGAAAACGCCGCCCGTTCACCCTATTTCTCCTCGAAGAGCTTTCACAAGACCAGTCTGAAGCAGTGGCGGGAAGTAGAGCGCAAACGCCAAGCCCCCTGGGCCGATTTTCAGTCCGAAAATTTCATGATGCAGGTGCCCACCAGCTGGATCTACAAGCTTGATGATCCGGTTACTCTGATGAAGAACTGGGACAAGGCATTGACAGTAACCAACAAGCTTATGGGTTACCCGCCGCAGCTTGGTAAAGAGACTCTGTATACACAGGTGGATACGCAGTTACGCGGACGAGCTTTCCATCCCGGTTATCCGGCCGGTAACCGCGGGTATGATCCGACCAAAGACTATGGAGGATATCATACACATCACTTGGTGCGCGGTCCGCAGCAGGCGCACAGTTATGAACTCCATGAACTGGGACATGCTTATTTGTTTCCAAAGTATGCCGGCGATAGAGAGGCGGTGGTCAACCTGCCGCACGTGGCCGCTATGAACCGGGCCTTCGGGATGGACTTGAATGAGGCGTTTCGAAGCTCACGAAGTCAGGCGAACGAGTTCTGCACTCTCGATACTACGGCTGTCGCCTGGATGATGAGCGATCATTTTGTCGACGACGGATTCATGAAAGGGTACGAGCGCCAGTACCAGCTCAAAGGCCACGCCAAGTTTGTGGACATTGTCCGCCTTTTTGACTGGCAGGTGCTGGACAAGTTCTGGCGCTCGCTCAATCAGGACTACATGGACGGTAATCCCTGGCCGCGTAACGTCAAGGATACGGACAAATACACTTTGCGGCTCTCGAAGATGGCGGCGGCTGATCTGCGGCCGTTGATCCATTTCTGGGGCATCCCCACGCTTGACGATGCGAAGTCCGACGCCGCAATCAAGGCCGCCGGCATTCGCCCTTCTGCGAAAGTATACGACCTGCTGGTCAAGTACAAAGGGCTCGTGCCGGACAATAACAAGGCGTTCCGCGAGTTCGCCCTGAAATGGTGGCAGAAAGAGCCCAGCCCCGAGGGATACACCACCGAGCGCAATCACGTCGCCCGCTGGGAAAGTTACGATGAAAAAGAAGCCGCCCGGGTTCGTGAAACGGTACAGGCAATTATCGACCGCTATTTCCCGAACGGAAGGCCGGACGATGAAGCAGCGGCGACAGTTACAAGGCAGTAGGGATGTCACCACATACCCGCCAGGCAGCAAAAGTAAAGCCACTCCTGCAAACGCGAATTGCGCCTTCAGAAATCCGGATGACGGATGATGGTGGGCTGTTCGTGGCTTTCGAGCGGGCCGCGTTCGGCACACTGTGCGTGCCGTTGCCGAGAGGGCATACGCGCCATTCATTGACCGTGCATCTCGGCGAGAAACTGAATGCTGACGGCCGGATCGACCGGAAGCCCCCGGGCACCATCCGCTACCGGCGGATCGAGCAAACGATTGAGCCCGGCCAAACGCTATGCCGTCTGATCATTCCCTCCGATGAGCGCAATACCGGTCCCGCCGCTATTAAGATGCCCGCCGAGGTGGGGGAAGTTTTACCATTCCGCTATGCCGAGATTGAGAGCGGTGCGGATATACCCGCCGAAGGGATTTGCCAGATCGCTGTGCATTACCC